>JANWWA010000017.1 GCA_025056565.1 Chloroherpetonaceae bacterium
CACCATCAAGAACGAGCGCTTGAAGTTTGAGCGCTTGGAGCCGTATTCGGGCAAGTTCATTCACGCCGAAGGGGAGTATGTGGAACAAGGCAAGACGAAGCGCGTCGCCGTGTGCATTGGTCCAGAGTTTGGGACGGTCTCGGCGGAGTTGGTGCGCGAGGCGGCAAAAGAAGCGGTAAAGCATTTTGACCTGTTGGTAGTGTGTGGGTTTGCCTTTGAGCCGCAGGTGGGCGAAGAGACGAAAGCGCTGGGTCGGCTAATGGTCTTGAAAGCCAAGATGAGTCCAGAGTTGCAGATTGGCGAAGGCTTGCTGAAAAAGACGGGGTCGGGGAATTTGTTTGTGGTCTTTGGCGAACCTGACATTGAGTTGAGGCGGTTAGCCGATGGCAAGTTAGAAGTCGAGGTGCGCGGCGTCGATATCTACGACCCCACGACGGGCGAAGTGCGCAGCAGCACGACCGATGAAATTGCCTGTTGGTTTGTGGATACCAACTACAATGGGGAGAGTTTCTTTGTGCGGCAGGCGTATTTTACGGGCGCGGGCAATCCTTACGAGCGTTTGAAGCGTGCCTTAAAGGCAGAGATTTCCGAAGAAAAGTGGGCGCAGCTCTACCGCACGGTCTCAATGCCGTTTGAGAAGCCCAAGACGGGCAAAATCGCCGTCAAGGTCATCAATCACTATGGCGATGAAGTGGTGAAGGTTTATGACACGCATCAAATTTGACCGCTTTTCAGCACAGATTCTGCACCAAGCCTGCGTTGCCTTTCGCTCTATGTTCTCCGCTTTCCGTTGCGTGGCTCGGTGCACAGAAAGCCCTGCCGAAGGCGCTTTTCGGTTTTGGGCAAAAGTATCTTTCGCAGTCCTGTAGTCATGAGTCCCGAACCAATTAAGGCTTGGCGGAACTTGTAGGCTTCGCGCAGAGAGTAAGTTTGTCCATCGAGTATCCATTGCAGAAACACGCCATCTGACATTGCCAGCTCCAAGCGCGTGAAGGACTCGACATCTACCTCTACAAAGAGTTTGAGCTTCATTAACTCTTTTGCAATCTGTCCTCCTAATTCAGCCAGATGCGCTTTCATTTCACGAATGCGATTTAGAAAACGTGGGTTTTGTGAGCGAATCGCATGTGCCCAAAACTCGAGCAGAATGCTGGCATGCGAGGCATGCTTTTCATAGAACGCAACGGTCGTTTCAATTAGCGCATCTGCCTTAGCCAATGGCTCGAGATAGGCTTCGGCTTGGCGCGTCATTTCAGTTTCATACTCTGAAATCCACGATTCATAGACCGCAAGGAAAAGTTCTTCTTTGGTCTCGAAGTATTCGTAAAGCGTGCCTTTGCCTACGCCTGCAGCATCGGCAATATCTTGCATTTTTGTCTCGTGAAAGCCTTTTTGCGCAAAGGTCGCAATTGCCGCTTGGAGCAAGGTTTGGCGTTTGGCTTCTCGGGCTTCGTCGCCCAGAGAGCGTGTTAGCGATTTTGTTTTCATTGCAGATACCACGATGCAGTGTTGCTTTTGAAGATACACACACGGCGGAAAGATACGCTGGTGCTTTTTACTTCTCTACGCTAGTTCGTTTTGAAATCACAAGGAAGTTTGTGAAATTTTTAGCGTTCATTTGTCCCATCTCAATCTGCTGTAAGGAGGTAGTAAGATGACTGGCAAAGTTGACAAGCGCAATGAAAAGCTCCTCGCCAACATTCACCTTGATAATTTTGACTTTCTGGAAATCCCTGAGCTTTATATCTACTCAGGTGAGCTAACGCGCAGTGAGATTGCCTATTTACGCGAGCGGTTAGATGAGATGCGGCGCGTGCGAGAAAACTGCGACCCTGAATCACAGATGCGAATGCGCCGCGCCAATGAGCGAGAGATTGCGTTGCACTTCGGAGAAATGCGCTATCGCCGTCTTCAGCTCCGTATGCAGATGAACCTCAAAGAGTATTGCGAGCGCTTCATTGAAAGCTCCGATGATGAAATCCCATACCGTTTCTCCCTTCGTCGCCTCATGCGGAGCCTTCAACGGACACTGTCGCGCTGGATTCGCAACCTAAATGGTTAGGTCGCGGAAAAAAGTTCTGCTCGTTGCCAATACTTCATGGTATTTGTGCAACTTTCGCATCGGTGTCATTCGCTACTTTCAGGCTCAACAATTTGAGGTTGTTGCTGTCTCACCAAAGGATAATTTTTCCCATCAGCTTCAAGGATACGGTTGTCGCTGGGTTGATTTGCCGCTTTTGCCGCATAGCACCAACCCACTGAGCGACCTATACTTACTTTGGCGACTCTATGCGCTCTACGCAGCCGAGCAGCCTGCACTGGTAATTCACTATACAATCAAACCCAATGTGTATGGCTCTCTTGCAGCGGGTCTCTTGCGTCTTCCTTCTGTTGCCGTCTTTAGCGGCGCAGGGCGGGCATTTGCAAAGCAAGATTGGCTTAATCGCATCGTGAAGCGGTTGCTGAAAATAGCCCTGCGCTTTGCGACTGAAGTCTGGTTTGTTAATCCTGATGACCGCGCACTGTTTCTTGCAGAGCAGTTGGTCTTGCCAGAGAAAACCTACCTTGTGCCCGGTGAAGGCATTGACACCGCGCATTTTTCTCCCCAGTCTGCTCTGGCTCACCTTCCACCAAGCTCTTCTGACAAAGTTATTTTCCTAATGAGCGCTCGTCTTCTGCGCGAAAAGGGCGTAGAACTCTATGCACAAGCGGCACGGTGTCTGAAGCCGAAGTATCCCAATGCCGAGTTTCAACTTCTTGGTTTTTTATCGGAAGGCAACCCTGCTTTCGTGTCCAAAGCTGAGGTAGAGAGCTGGAAAGAATATGTGCAGTATTTAGGCGACACGCAGAATGTCCTGCCTTATCTCTCTGCTGCGGATTGCGTGGTTTTACCTTCCTCGTATCGTGAAGGCACCCCGCGCACTTTGCTTGAGGCAGCCAGCCTCGAAAAGCCCATCGTGACCACCAATCAGGTGGGTTGCCGCCATGTTGTAGAAGATGGTGTAACAGGCTTTCTGGTTCAGCCTAATAATTTGAAGGATTTGGTAGAGAAGCTGGAGCGCATTCTTACAATGTCGCCTGAGGCGCGTGCCGAAATGGGGCGCCGTGGTCGCCTAAAAATGCTAAAGGAGTTTGATGAATCCTTAGTGATAGAGTGTTATCACGCGCTCTTGCAGCGCCTTCACCTTGCCTAAGACTTTAATAAGACTTTAAAACTAGCTTTGCGAAAACGCTACCTTGCTTTGCCGAAAAAATAAAAGCGCCGTATGCAGGGCTGCAAAACGGCGCTCTTCCAATTAACTATGACAATGAGAAGTAAAGAACAGAAAGAACACTGCACAATTAGTAAGCAAAATTTTCGATTCTGCCAAATGTTTTGCTTAAAATTGCAAAAAGACTAAAAAATTTAAAGTTTTCTTAATAGAAAGCTAAAAAACTTAGGTTTTTTTGCAATCACTGCCACCAAAAGTAGAGTCTAAACCATCAAAGAAACGGTCACAGAGAATTGATTGCCCGTTTGCCGTCTTCCACATGCAGGCGCTTTGCTGGGCAATGCGTTAGGGCAGCGCTCTTTGCTTTCTGTTTAGTAACTATGGGAAAGGTGAGCCAACTTTTACGCGCTTATCAATAAACTCGCTGAACCAGAGTTCCAGTGTCAGCAGTGCCCAGATGCGATGTGCACTGTCTTCTTCTCCCGACTTATGCCGCCGCAGCATTTCGGTGATGGCTGCGGGTCGAAAAATACCGCGTCGCCTAAGTCGCTCGGGTGAAAGCAGGTCATCAATCATCTCATCTAAGTCATTGCGCACCCATGCCCGCAGCGGTGCCCCAAATGGGGCTTTTGGTCGATACACAATTTCTTTTGGCAAGTAGCGCTCTGCCACCTTCTTCAGCAAGGCTTTTTGCTTGTAGCCTGTAAGCAGATTTCCACCCATTTTATACTTTGCAGGCAAGCGATGCGCAAACTCCACGATGCGGTAATCCACAAATGGCACGCGCTCCTCGACGCTGGCTGCCATAGAGGATTTATCGGAGTAGGTCAAGTTTAAGCTTGCAAGAAACATTTTCGTATCCAGCGCGCACATCATTGTTACAAGGTCTAACTGCGGCTGGCGCGATAAGAGCGCTTCACGAATCTCCAAGTGGCGACGAATTGGATACGATGCTCGATAATCAGGCATCGCCACTTCTTGAAACTCTGGCGTGAGCAAATTTCGAAGCTCAGTTTCGTTGTAGTATGCGTAGCTGCCGATAAAGGCGTCAAAATCAGGAAGCGATGCCGAGCGCACAAAGCGTTTCGCCCAGCGAAAGAGCCTTAGTCCCCCTTTCTTACTGGCAACTGGCAATGCATTTATCAGCGGTTCAATTGCATAGCGGCGCAGCGCCTGAGGCAAGCGCTTGTAGAGACTTGCCATCTTCACTGCCAAGTGCTTGCGATAGCCTGAGAACAGTTCATCTGCCCCCATCCCAGAGAGCAGGACAGTTGTCCCACTTTCTTTTGCTGCCTTGCAAATAAGGTAAGTGTTAATGCTCGCAGGGTCGGCAATTGGCTCATCGAGGTGATAGACCAGTTTTGGCAGAAGTTCAACCACATTAGGCTTGATGACAATTTCGCGATAATCTGCCCCGATATGCTTTGCAACGATTTTGGCATATTTCTGGTCGTCAGGCATTGCCTCGAATTTCTTATCGGCTTCGGTGAAGGCAATAGTGTAGGTCGTAATTGGCTCACCTTTCTGCTGGGTCATCAGCGCCGCAATGAGTGAAGAATCCAGTCCGCCTGAAAGAAATGCGCTGACCTTGACATCTGCAATCATCTGTCGGCGCACGGTGTCTTGCAGCAGGGCATCAAGCTCGTCAAGATAGTGCTGCTCGCCTCGGTCATCGCCGTAGCCCTTGAAATCAATATCCCAATAAGGCTGAAGTGTGGCACGACCGTTTTGAATCAAGAGGTTACAGCCAGCAGGCAATTTTTCAATGCCTTTGAATGCTGTGCGTGGCTCTGGTGTCCAGAGAAAAAAGAGCGTCGACAGCACGCCTTCAGGATTGGCTTCACTTGGCAGCTCTTCACATTGCAACAGCGATTTAATTTCAGAGGCGAAAATGAGTCGCTCGGATGACAGTTGTGCGTAGTAGAGGGGTTTTTCGCCTACTCGGTCACGTGAGAGCATGACCAAGTTGCGCTGCGTGTCGACCAATGCAAACGCCCACATTCCATTGAGCCGCTCCACACAAGCCGTGCCCCACTCCAAGTAAGCATTGAGAATCACCTCCGTATCGGTTCGTGAGCGAAAGATGTAGCCTTTTGCTTGCAACACTTGGCGCAGCTCAAGGTAGTTGTAAATCTCGCCGTTGAAGATAATCCAGACACGCTCATCAGGCGTGCTCATTGGCTGATGTCCCAGAGGTGAAAGGTCAATAATTGCAAGGCGGCGAAACGCCAAGCCTACCTTGAGCGCGTCGGTCGAGAGCATTTTTATGCCGCTGTCGTCAGGCCCACGATGCACCATCACACCTGACATCTGCTCCAGCAGCTCTTGGTCATAGAACCCTACAGTCCCTGCAATGCCACACATAAAATTTTTGAAACATTCCGCTTATTTCCTTCGTTACTTTTGAAGCCTGCGGTTCGGTTCTTTCTCTCTAAGTTATCAAAATAGCAACACATCAGAGCAACTGCTCGCCTCTTGCAAGCTGCTCGCTCTTTAAACTTTCAGGCGAATTGCTTGTCTAACAGGAGGGCGATGTTCGCTTTCTGTAATTGCGTGTTACAACATCTATTGTACTAAACTTACACTGTCTTGACTATGAGAAAAGTTTTATCTCTGATATTTTTTACCGCTCTGCCCACACTGGCATTTGCACAAAGCTACTCGGTGCAGGGGCGAGTTGTTGCCGAAGCTGACCAATCGCCGCTAATAGGAGCGAAAATTACGCTCTCCCGTCTGCCCGACTCGGTGCGTAGCGGCGCCATTACAAATGCAAGCGGCGCATTTGTGATTCAAAATCTGCCCGCTGGAAAGTATGTGCTTCGCGTCAGTTACATCGGTTATCGTGACTATGTCTGGCGATTCGAGCTAAAAGAATCGGTCAATCTCGGCACGATTGCAATGAAAGAAAGCGGACTTGTCTCTGATGAAATCGTCGTCGAAGAACGCCTCCCTACGGCGGTGCAACAGGGCGATACAGTGCAGTTCAATGCCAGAGCCTTTAAGACCAATCGTGACGCTACAGCCGAAGACCTGATTACAAAAATGCCCGGTATCTCGCTGCAAGGTGGGCGCGTGCAAGCCCAAGGTGAACAGGTGCGGCAAGTCTTGGTCGACGGCAAACCTTTCTTTGGTGAAGACCCCAGTGCCGTGCTTAGGAATCTTCCCGCCGAAATGATTGACAAAATTCAGGTCTTTGACCAGCAAAGCGAGCAAGCTCGCTTCTCAGGCGTCGATGACGGCAACACCATCAAGACAATTAACATCATTACCAAGCCTGCATATCGCAATGGCACCTTTGGTCGAGCATTTGCAGGCTATGGCGACCGCCAGAGTTACAAAGCAGGCGGCAATCTTAACATTTTTAGCGAACAGCAGCGCATTTCAATTATTGGGCAATCTAATAATCTGAATGAGCAAAACTTTGCATCTGAAGATCTCTTAGGCGTTGCCAGTTCGAGTGGACAAGGCGGCGGGCGACGCGGTGGTTTCGGCGGCGGCCGTGGTGGAATGATGATGGGTGTTTTTGGCGGTCCGCCTCCACCGGGGGTCTTTAACGCCAATCCTACGGCGGATTTCCTTGTTGCGCAGCAGAATGGTCTTATTACTACTCATGCACTTGGCATTAACTACATTGACGAGTGGGGCAAGAGCACAGAAGTGTCAGGCAGTTACTTCTTCAACCTGAGCGACAATCTGGCCTCGACCTCGCTCTTTCGGCAGTTCATCTTGCCATCGCAAGCAGGGCAAACTTACTCAGAGACCAACCTTGCTGACACACGAAACGGCAACCATCGTCTTAATTTGCGCATTGATCACAAGTTCAGTGACTTTACCTCAATCCTACTCGTGCCGCGCCTCACTTGGCAACACAACCGTGGTCGCAACGACCTTGATGGCATCACGTCACGTGCCAACACGACACTGGGCAACACCCGCAATGACTTTGCCTCTGACCTCACTGCTGCGCGCTTTTCCAACTTGCTTTTGTTCCGTCATCGCTTCGACACGGGGCGCACTGTCTCACTTTCACTTAATACCACCTATAACCAAAGTGATGGCGAAAGTAACCTCGTGGCACTGAATCAGTTCTTCCCCGATGAGACACTTGGGCAGCTTTTTTTCCGCTCGGATTCGCTAAACCAATTCTCCAACACGCGCCAGCGTGGTTGGGGCTGGACAGGCAATGTGACCTATACAGAGCCACTTTCACTTAATCATTTTCTGCAATTCACTTACATTGCAAACTACCGCCCCAATTCGTCGGATAATCAAACTTTCAGCCGCCCACCTCTCAGCACGGATTTTCGGCTCGATACGCTGCTCAGCAACCGCATTGAAAGTGCTTATCTGACACAATCCGCCAGCGCAGGCTATCGCTACTTTACGCGCGATGTAATTCTTTCACTCAACTTGGGCTATCAGTGGGCGGATCTTCAAAGCACGCAAGAATTCCCGTTTGCTTTTGCGATTCAGCGTCGCTTCCAGAACCTGTTGCCCTCTGCTTTCTTGCGCGTGCGATTTTCCGATAACCAAAATCTTTTCTTTGCTTACCGCACCAGCACGGTCGAGCCAACCGTAGTGCAGTTGCAAGAGGTACTCAACAACAATAATCCACTTTTGCTTTCAATCGGCAATCAGTCGCTTAACCAAGAGTTTCATCACAACTTGATTTTCCGCTATTCATCGGTTGATGTAGGAGCCGCCAGCTCGTTTTTCGTGCTTCTCAATGCTAACTTCCGCCAAGACTACATTGGCAACAGCACCTTGATTGCCGCGCGTGATACACTGGTGCAGAGCCGCATTCGCTTGCGCGCTGGTGCTCAGCTTACGCAGCCCGTCAATCTCGACGGCTATTACAGCTTGCGCAGCCTTGTTACCTACGGCGTTCCATTGCCACTGGTGCAAACCAATCTTAACCTTAGTCTTGGCGCAAACCTCACACGCACCCCTGCATTGCTAAACGGCGAAATGAACATCGCCACTACTCCCTCGCTCAATGCTGGTATCACGCTTAGCAGCAACATAAGCGAGAAACTGGACTTTACCATTTCTACGACTAGCAACTACGGCTCTACACAGAACACGCTGCAGCCACAGCTCAATGGTCAATTTTTCAACCAGCAAAGCCGTATCAAATTCAACTGGGTTTTTGGTGATGACTTTGTGTTTCAAACCGACCTGACGCATCAATACTTCTCGGGTCTATCACAAGACTTCAATCAGAATTTCGTGCTCTGGAGCGCTAGTATTGGCAAAAAGTTCTTTGATGGACGCGCCGAAGTGCGGTTGACTGTGTTCGACATTCTCAACCAGAACAATAGCATTCAGCGCAACATCACCGAAACATTCATTGAAGACACACGCACCGATATTCTGCAGCGCTACGCAATTCTTACCTTTACCTATAACTTGCGCCAGAACTAAGTGGCACACCACACACCGCGCGGCACATCTATGCTACACCCAACTTGCCTTGCTCCTCTCCCCCTGTGGGAGAGGGACAAGGCAGTACGTGCAGCACTGAGATACCATGCTCTTTTTGCTATGCCAGTGCTGCTTTTTTGCAACTTCTATAACTGCTTATGAGGTGAGGCGGGTTTTCCTGCAGCTTGCAATTGCTTTTTAGACCAGAGATAATTTTTCCAGACAAACGACACACTGAGATACACCAGTGCACCTGATGCCACACCGATGCCCCAGCCTGCCAGCACATCGAGTGGGTAGTGCACGCCGACATACACCCGTGAGTAGCCCGACAGGAAGGCAAAGCCAATCAATGCAAATGCAAACAGCCTGTCGACCCGTCCTGAGTTGGCACAAAATAGCCATGCAACTGTGGCTACTGCCGCAGCATTAGCTGCATGAGAGGAAGCAAATGAAAATGAGCGTGTCTGGTCGAGCAGCAAGCGCACATTTTCCAGCTCAAAGCAAGGACGAGCGCGTTGCACCAACGGCTTGAGCAAGCCCGATGCCGTTTGGTCAGCTATTGCAACAGCGAGCATTGAGAGCACAATCGGCAGTACACTTTCTCTTTTTCGCGTTACAATTAGGTAACCTGCTGCCAGCGCTGCAATCACCCATGAGCGCTTAAAATCTGTTACAAAGAGCATCACGCTGTCAAGGTAGGGCTGACCGAAGCCCTCATTGACACACCGAAAAAGCCATACATCAAACTGGTAGAGCAGTTCCATTGCATTTCTACTCCATCAGACCTTTGCCTTTTTCTTTTGCGACGGTTTCTCTACCCCATCTTTTGCCTTCGGTTTTGCCAGCGTTGAGCCTACTGGTGCAGGGTTACGCTTCGCCTGCCAGTTGACATAGAGCTGCTGCACAATGCTGAACACATTGAACATCAAGTAGTATAGCCCCAGTCCTGAGGGAAGATTGTTGAAAAAGAGCAGCAGCATTATGGGCAAGACGACGTTAAAGACTTTGGTTTGTTCAGGTGGCGCACTGCTTGGTGTAATCTTTTGCTGAAGGTAGGTCGTAATTGCCATTAGGATTGGGAAGACGGCAATGTGGGAGCCGTAGAGCGGAATGGTAAATGGAAAGGTAATGATGGCATCGGCGGTTGAAAGGTCTTTTGCCCATAGAAAACTTTCCTGACGCAGTTGAATTGAGGAGCGAATCACATAAAACATTGCAAAGAGCAACGGCATCTGCAAGAGAATTGGCAAGCAACCGCTTAGGGGATTGACACCAGCTTCCCGATAGAGCTTCCCCAGTTCATTTTGCATCTTGACGGCATCATTCGCATATTTTTTCTGAATTTCTTGAATTTGCGGTTGCAGCTGTGCCATTTTTTTCATTGAGTTGGTGGAAGCCACCGTCAGCGGATAGGTTACCAGCTTGATGAGCAAGGCAAAGATAATGATGATAATGCCGTAGTTTGGAATGAAGCGCTCGAGCAAGTTAAAGACAGGTAGAATAATCCACTCAGCAAATGGACGTGTTAGCCACTCCCAACCGAAGTCCATTGTCTTTTCAAGGCTGGAGCCTGCCTCACGCACCAGCACATAGTCCAGTGGGCCGACATAGAGTGTAAAGCCGTTTTGCACCACATTTTGGTTGAACGGTAGGCGTTGCTTTAAGGCTACGGTGTAATCTTCAAATACATGCTTATCATCTTTGGCAGTGCGTTTGCCTTGTAGGTATGCACCTTCGGCGTCTTCATCAGCAATGATGGCAGCAAGGAAATACTTGCTTTGCACCGACACCCATTTTGTTGCGCCATCTGGTTGAAGTTTGAAGTCTCTGTCTTTGCTATCTGCATCTAACTTTTCCAGTGAGCCATTGAGATAAGCGTGGGCGTAGGAATTATTTGCTTCCTCGAGTTCATCTTTCTCCGAGTGTGCCAGTCCTCCGTTCCAGACAACTTGATAAGTTGCACCACGCACCAGTTCACTAATGCCATACAAACCTGTCTGATACCGAATTTGATACTTATCGCCCACGAAAGTGTAGGTGATTTGAATGCGTCGCCCCTCCGTCAGTGACAACTCAAATGGCACAGTTGCCGTCTGGTTCCCAGTGAGCTTAATTAGGCGGGCATCGGTTTTGGGCGTAAAGAATAAGTCATTTGTGTTCACAATTGCTTGGCGAGGATCTTTGCCTTCAAAGAGCAATGACAGTGCACCATCTTTTGCCGTGATTAGGTCGAAGGGCTTGCGCTCCCAGTCAAGGTATTTCTTTTGCACAAATGAAATCAGCGTTGCGCCTTTCGATGACAATTTTGCGGTAAAGAGATCGGTTTCAATCGTGATGGTATCGGCTGTGCCTTGCATATATGGAGCCAGCTCACCTGCTGGTGCGGTTTTCTGCTGCGCTGCCAGTGCGCGTTGCACGGAGTCGGCATATGCCAGTGCTGCGGAGTCTAAGGTCTTTGGTTTTGGTGGCTTTGGCTGCGGAGAAGGTGTAAGGAGCTGAAACCACACAATGAAAATGAGTCCGATAAGCAGAAATCCAATGAGTGTATTTCTGTCCATTGTGCAAATGAGTTAATGGTCTTGATGTTGATGCCCTTGTGGTCTCGGCACGGGGTCATAGCCGCCTTTGGCAAACGGATGACACCGCAAAATTCGCCATAGCGTTAGCCAAAACGCTGCAAAGAAGTTATGCGTTTGAAAGGCTTCCAAGCCGTAACTGGAACAGGTGGGTTGAAAGCGACAACTGCCTCCCAGATAAGGCGATAGCATCGCCTTGTAGAGGCGAATGAGCAGAATCGGCAGAAAGTTCGTGATGCGCCAAATCCAATGTAACTTTGGCACTGTGTGTTGGTTCGTTGCACTTTGCATACTCTTGGTGCAATTAAGTTCCAGAATCCAGAATCACATCGCCCAAATCACGGCTGACCGTGCGCGCGGCTCGAATCCGGCGAATAGCTGATAGTTCGTGATGAATCTGCTCAAATGCATAGTGCGCAGTGCCGCTTGTCGCATCTACATCCAGTTTGCCACGCAGTTCTACCACCAGTTTCTCCATCATTTCTTTCAGCACCTCTTTTGAGATTTTTTCAAGGTTTTTTCCTGATTGACCAGTTGCCAGAGTTCGTCACGTGTTTTTGGACGTGCAAGGTCTGCAAACACGGCTTTCAGTATGCGTCGGCGAATATTGGCATGATGCCGCTCCTGCTGCTTGACCACTATCCAAATACCCCGAACCAGCGGAATGAGGAAAAATAGCACGGAATAGACAAACGGGAACCAGCCCAAGACCAGTCGCACAGTAGGTGTGATAGCAATTAGCCCGAGAATTGTCTGCTCCGCTGTTAGCACGAAGTAAGAGAAAAACAGATTAAAGCTATTCATCAGCACAATTACAAGGTTACGTCCAAAGTCATTACCGGTCCAGACATATTCAGGTTCGTATTCATCCCAGTAGTAGACGATTGCACTTTCTTCGGCAGCTACTTTGCCCCGCAAGAGTTCATCAAACTCTGCATATAGCACACCGTCTTCGGTTACTTTCAATTGTCCGCGAAATTTTGCCACATACTCTGCAAGGAAGTTCTCCATTTCATCGGTGCTCCAGCCCGTTAGCGCTTGCAACTCTGCGCCGACCAGCACGCCTTTGTTTTTGCGTAGGAAAGCAGCCAGCTCTTTTTCATTAGCCAGTGGGTCGATTTCCACGCGTGGTGGCCCAAACACAAAATCATAGACCGATGCAATGAAGCCTTTTTTTGCCTTGTTCAAGGCACCCGCTGCAGGTTGATACTGGCGATAGCGGTAGCCTTGCGCATCAGTTACATACATCACCGTGTCCGTCACCTGCGCAAATCGGAAAATCATCATAAAAAGGTCGCCGATGACGCGGAGGTCTATAGAGCCTTTTGCGCTGCCTTTTTTGTCTTCTTTGCTCCCTGAGGCTGCAGATGCAGCTAAGATGATAGCCACAAGGAGAATGACGACAAACACAATGAAATAGACCACCATCACCAGCGCAATGCAGGCCTTGTAGATAAGCTGAAAGCCTCTCCAGAGCCAAGTAAGCACCTCGAGCAGAATTTCTGCTGCGGTTTTGGCATTTCGGCGTCGAAGCGTGCGTCCAAAGTCATAAATCACATCGCCTTGCGCAGTCGCTTGCACACGGCAGTTGTACTTGCTGATGAGGGTCTCGAAAGCGTGTGTCAGCTCATTGAGTGCAATGCCTGTGCCTGCAGCGGCATCGTTTAGCGTAAAAGGCTGCTTTCGTGCTGCAACCCACGACTCCAATCGCGCTACCGTGTCTATTTTCCCGCTCTTGACCACTTTCCTGAGTGAAGACAAGCCTTGAAAATAACACTTACATAGGAGAATGCCCAGCTTTGCGCATTTAGATTGTATTTTTTGAGGCTTATGTGGCTGGATGGTTTTGCTTAACTTTTGTGTCAGTATGCCATTACGCTTTTCTCTGCAAAAAGCTGTTCAATTTCAAGCAATATCAAGTTGGCTTGAGTCGCACCGTTCTCTTATTCTGCGGGTCATAAATGGTGCGCTGATTGTGCTTGGCACGATTGCGGTGGTCTCACTCATTGTGCGTATCGGCTTCTTTCTGACCCCAGACCAAGAGCAAGTGGTAGAGTTGCTAGAGCAAGCGATTCTGTATGTTTTTGCGTTGCAGGCGTTTCTGAAACTTGCGTTAGCTCCTAACAAGCGGGCGCATCTTCGTATGCGCTGGCTTGAACTCATCATCTTCTCCGTTATCTTGCTCTACCTTTTCTCACCTCTTGCTATTGAACGATTGCTTATGTCGCTTAACCCCCAGCTGACGCCTGAAAACATCACGAGTGTGTATCTTGTTATCACGCAGTTTTTCGTGGTGCTGGCGCTTTTGCCAGCCACACTGCGCTACAGCAGTCGCGTGATGACTGCCAACGTGCAGCCCGCTACAATTTTGCTTATCAGCTTTCTTGCACTAGCCATAGGCGGTGCAGGCTTTCTAATGCTGCCCAAAGCGACTGCTCAATCCTCACTGACAATCGTTGATGCATTGTTTATGGCAACCAGTGCAGTTTGTGTAACAGGTCTTACAACCGTTGATACCGCCACAACCTTTTCACACACTGGGCACTGGATTTTACTTGTGCTGATTCAGGTTGGCGGATTAGGCATTATGACGCTCACTACTTTCTTTGCTGTTGTAGGTGGTGCTGGCACGCGCCTTAAAGAATACATTGCTTTGCGAGACCTCTTAGGCGAGGAGAGTTTAGGACAGATTCGCTCGCTTCTTTTCCAAATTGGCTTCTACACTTTCGTGATAGAGGCGATGGGTGCCATAGCGATTTACTACACTTTGGACTTAGATGACGCACCGCTGCACCACTCCCCGATGTTTTTTGCTGCGTTTCATTCCATCTCTGCGTTTTGCAATGCGGGGTTCAGCTTGCTTTCGGAGAACTTTGCAGCGCCGCCCTGTCATCAGAACGCAGCGTTTCTTTTTGTAGTGATGAGTTTGGTCACGATTGGCGGATTAGGCTTTCCCGCACTTTCAAGCCTCTCTCACTATGTTCAAGCACTTCTTAGGCGTTTGCCACAAGCCCGCCTATCGCTTCACGCAAAGCTTGTCTTCATTACATCCAGCCTGCTTATCGTGATTGGCACAGTTGGATTCTTCTGTTTAGAGCATGCCAATACGCTTCGTGATGCTACACTGAGCAGCCAGCTTTTAGATTCGCTATTTCACTCCATTATCGCACGCACAGCAGGGTTTAACACGCTGAATGTGGGGCAGTTTACCACGCCCACACTTTTTTTCCTCGTTGCACTAATGTGGATTGGTGCTTCACCTAGCTCTACGGGCGGCGGTATCAAGACGACAACAGCGGCTCTGGCATTGATGAACATCGTTGCAATTGCCTCAGGCAGAAACAAAATAGAGCTTTTCCGCCGCCGTGTGCCTGACCGCGTTATCACGCGCGCATTTAGCACGGCACTGCTATCGCTGCTCTACATCGTGGCAGCGCTTTTTGTGCTCCTGCTCACCGAACAAGAGAAATCTTTTCGCTTTGAAGCCTTGCTGTTTGAAGTGGTCTCAGCCGTTAGCACGGTCGGCTTATCGACTGGCATTACTTCGCAACTTAGTGATGCGGGCAAACTGGTGCTTACAGTGTCAATGCTGATTGGACGCGTGGGGTTTTTAAACATCATCATTGCACTGACTCGCCCACGCATACACAGCAGCTACGACTACGCAGAAGAAACCGTTATCGTGTCCTGAATTATGGCAAAGAAAATTGCAGTTATCGGTATCGGAAACTTTGGGTCGCATCTAGCCACGACACTGGCTGCACAGGGTGCAGAAGTTTTAGCGATTGATTCTTCAATGGAGCGCTTAGAGGACATCAAAGACAAAGTTACTTACACTGTGCGCTTGGACTCCACAGAAGAAAAAGCCCTGCGTGAGCAAGCCATCACAGAATTTGATGTGGTAATTGTAGCCATCGGCGACGATTTTGAGGCAACGCTGCTGACGGTAGCCGCCCTGCAAAATATCGGTGTGCAGCGCATTATCGCACGTGCGACCACGCAAACCCACGAGCGCATCTTGCGACACTTAGGCATCAGCGAAGTGATTTCACCCGCTGTAGAGGCGGCTGAACGCTTGGCAGATAGCCTAATGTATCGCGGCGTGATTGATTCGCTGGAGCTGTCTTCTGAATACTCTATTGTAGAAGTCAGTGCACCGCCCTCGTTTGTCGGTAAGACACTTGCTGAACTCAACCTGCGCGAAAATTTCGATGTCAATCTCATCACCATTAAACGCATTGAGCAAGAGCCTCGCCTGTTGGGTCTGCGCTCGCGCACGATTGAGAAAATTATGGGTATTCCTACCCCAGATATGGTCGTGCAAAAAAACGATATTCTGGTGCTCTTTGCGAAAAAGCCCGCAATTAATAAGATGTGTAACGGCAGCGCCGACTAACAGCACATGTAGCCTTTCGGCAGCACAGCTTGCGCTTCTTCGGAGAGCGCTGTTCACGCTTTGGCGTAATTCAAAGCGTAGTGCAGGTTCAGCAAAAGCGAGCGAGGCGAGGCTCTTTTACACAGTGGTGCTCAGCTTTTTCTGCACGTGCGATGTTGCTTCGTAGATTTTTGCTGCCACAAGTTTTTGTTGCAAGTTTTCTAATTTCATTGCGAACTACTTCAAACAACTAAGACCGACTTAGCTATGCCAAAAGAGAAAGCCGCCGAGAAAGCATTAGACAAAATCAATGCCGAAAAGCGTAAGCAACTTGAGCTTGCGATTGACTCGCTAGAAAAGCAGTTTGGTAAAGGCACGATTATGACGCTGGGGGACGAGGTTAATACCCAGATTCCCGTTGTGTCGACAGGCTCCATCACACTGGATTTTGCACTGGGCGTTGGCGGCTTGCCCAAAGGAAGAATTATTGAAATTTTCGGCCCCGAGTCATCTGGTAAGACAACGATTGCGCTGCATGCTATCGCTGAGTGTCAGAAGGAGGGCGGCGTGGCTGCATTTGTCGATGCTGAGCACGCCTTCGACCCCAACTACGCAAAGCGCGTTGGCGTCGATGTCAAGTCACTGCTGTTTAGCCAGCCTGAATCTGGTGAGCAAGCGCTTACGATTGTAGAAACATTGGTGCGCAGTGGTGCCGTCGATATTGTCGTGGTAGACTCTGTGGCTGCACTTGTGCCACAAGCAGAGTTGGAAGGTGAAATGGGTGATGCGCAAGTCGGCTTGCAAGCACGCTTAATGTCTCAGGCACTGCGCAAACTAACTGGCGCCATCTCTCGCTCGAGCTGCATTGCAATTTTTATCAACCAACTGCGTGAAAAGATTGGCACGGTTAGCTACGGCGACCCTACTACCACAACGGGCGGTCGTGCACTCAAATTCTATGCTTCAGTCCGACTTGACGTGCGCCGCATCGGAGCTATTAAGGAAGGCACAGACGTTATTGGCAATCGCACCAAAGTCAAGGTCGTGAAAAACAAAGTGGCTCCTCCATTTAAAGAAGTGGAGTTCGATATCATCTACGGCGAGGGTATTTCTAAAACGGGTGAGCTAATTGACCTTGCCGTTGAGATGGGTATTATCAAGAAGTCTGGAGCGTGGTTCAGTTACGAGGGCGAAAAAATTGGTCAAGGTCGTGAAGCCGTGCGAGAGATGTTAAAGACGAACAAGGACTTTTTTGACAAAATCTATGCGCAAGTGCGCGATGGCTTAATCAATGAGCGTGTCGACCTTAGCGTGGCACCTACTCCTGAAGAGGAGGCGGATAATCAACTTACCGAAGCTGAAGTGGAAGAGTAGAGCATTTTCAGCGCGGTGCATGCTATTTAATTTTCAGGGTGGGTTAATTTCTTAGCCCACCCTTTATTGCTCTCTGCGATGATTCCCTGCTCTAAGCAATTGCTCCGCCGCAGCTGGAGCCTGCTCCTGCCGTGCAACCATAGCAATGTTGCTTGGTTACAATCCTGCGTGTGCGAAGTTGTGCAAAGTCGAAATCCTTAATATGCATCGGTGCACCAAAGCCCACTTTCAGCTCTAACATCTGATTGAAATCACAATCGTAGAGCGTGCCGTCCCAGCCAATAGAGAGCGTCGTGCGGCACATTACATTGCGCGCCGCTGCAGGATTAAACAGCGACACCAGCCTTTGCATATATGATTCGTAGTTGCCCGACGCTATTAAGTAGTCCAGAAAGCGACCGATGGGCATATTCGTGATGGTGTAGAGATGGTTAAACTGCACCCCATACTCGACATTTAGCACACGCTTGTAATCGGCTTCCAAGCCTGCTTGATTGGGCGGCAAAAATGCTCCAACAGGGTTATAGACCAAATTCAAGATAAGCCCTGACTCCTCCTGACCATAGCCTAGATGATTCAAGCGTCGGATTGCCTCAATAGAGCGCTCGAAGACCCCCTCTCCGCGCTGCTTATCGGTGTTCGTAGCCGTGTAGTGAGGCAGCGATGAGATAACCTCTACGCCGTGTGCGGCAAAAAATTCAGGTAAGTCCTCGTAGCCTTTTGCGAGCAAAATCGTCAGGTTCGAGCGCACCATCACATGTCGCCCTAACTTTTTTACTTCGCTCACAAACCAGCGAAAATTTGGATTCATTTCGGGAGCACCGCCTGTAATATCGACCTTCGGCACATCTGTCTTTGCCAGTGCCTCTAAGCACAGTTGCATCGTTTCTCGGCTCATAATCTCACGTCGGTCTGGCCCT
Source organism: Chloroherpetonaceae bacterium (assembly GCA_025056565.1). NCBI lineage: Bacteria > Pseudomonadati > Chlorobiota > Chlorobiia > Chlorobiales > Chloroherpetonaceae > Chloroherpetonaceae bacterium. The sequence goes on from JANWWA010000017.1 coordinate 17,885, forward strand.
GCATCGACATGGCAGTGCCGACAAACTTGATTGCAGAGTTTGCCTACATTGACTTGAAATACCTCAATGCCTGTCGCAGTGAGTGGTCCTTCCCCTATTGATTGGTATGTTTCATCAAATGGCGGCAGAGTGCAGCGATTCTGAATAATCTCGAGCTGCGTTTCAGCGTTTGCTAACGCCTCACCGAAAGCCTGCATACTTTTGTGTCGCACCATTGTTGCATCAGTTTTGTGTTACATAGAAAGTTTCTGGTAGACATTTTTCATCTGCACGCCGTGCACAAGGCTTGCACCGCCGCGAATCGCTGCAGCCACATGAATTGCCTCTGTCATCTGCTCAAGCGTGGCACCTTTCTCCAATGAGCTTTGCGTGTATGCATCAATGCAATATGGACACTGGACTGCATGCGCTACCGCCAATGCAATGAGCGCTTTCTCCCGCTCTGAGAGTGCCCCTGCAGCGAATACTTCGTTATACCACGAGAAAAACTTATCCATTAGCTTCTTATTACCTTCTCCTACTGATGCAAACTTGGCAAGGTCTGCTGGGTTGTAGTAGGTCTCCATATCGTTCTACTGAGTTTAGGTTTGTTGAAGGAGTGTTCGTTGCTTTGTGTTTAGCATTGCCTTATTGCAATGTAAAATTTTTTTGCGCTTCATTTAGAGCCGAGATGCGCATCTTTTTCGCTGCAGTAAAGTGGGTCGAACTGATGTGGGTTTGTCTTCTGCTTCCAGCGGTTGGGAGGTAAAATGACTAATTAGTTATTGGGCTTTTCAGGCAGTGCCGCAGCGCCGCTATGGGCAATCACACCAGCCGCTGAGACCGCCAGATGGTTTTGTTTGAGCGTCTGGCTCTCTGAGGAAGCAACAACACTGTTGGACACAGGGTCAGTAAGGCGACGGTAGACAGTCGCTGCTGTAATTTTCTCGCTATTAGACTTGGACATCTTTTTCATTTCTGCCAAAATCATACTGACCTCTTCCATTGAGCACGAACTTTTTTCACCTGCAATAACCAGCATCGCAGCACTCACTGTCAGCAAGGGGAAACGCTTGAGGTTTCCTTCACGGTCTTTTGCCTCCAAGTAGCCATTTAAGCGGTCCTTTTCATCGTAGAGTTCCTTCACGCTCTCCGTAAACTCCACAATTGCTTCTTTTGCTTGGCGGTAGGCATCTTCGAAAGGCACATTTTTGAAGCCCAAAAAGAAGTCATCGCCTCCGATATGCCCAACAAGGCAATTTTCTTGCGTAAAGCGCCGGCGCAAAATATCGGCAAAGAGCAAGATGGCCTTGTCGCCTCGTCTGAAGCCATACTTGTCGTTGTATGGCTTGAAATTATCGAAGTCGTAATAAACCAAAGCGTAGTGATCGACTTTTTGCTCAAGTCCTTCGGACACATATGCGTGAATAACTGTATTGCCTGGCAGCTTGGTCAGTGGATTTTGGTCGCGCGCTGCCGCTACATTCTTTTCATTGATGATGCGTAACAGCGACTTGGTGCTCAGAAAGCCGATATATTGCATATCCTCTACGATAATAATACCTTCCGCATCATCCTCCATTGAGAAAATTTCCAGCATCTGCTCCGCTCTGGTGTTGATGTCGACAATTGGGCAGCGCACGATGAAGTCTTTCAGTGACTTAGCGGCAGATTTATTCTTGAGCAGTTGCCGCCCGTAGAGCGAGTAAGCAAAGGCCTTGATGTCACGCTCACGTACAATCCCGACTGGTTCATTGTTTGGAGTGGTAATCGGGCAAAAGCTAATGTGTTTGTTTTCCAGAAAGTAGTTGAAGACTTCCTCCATATCGGCGTCAATGGAAAGCTGAGGAATATATTCAGCTTTGTCATAGATGAGTTGCTGGTCACTTACGCTTTTACGTCGGTCTAAACGAGCCAGTCGCTCGACATATTCATATTTTAGCTGTAGCTGGGTGATATCGGTGGTAGGAGCTTGAAAGAGATAGCCTTGCACAAAGTCGCAGCCTAAATCGCGGCACACATAGTACTCCTGCTCGGTCTCAATTCCCTCAGCGATGACGGTGATGCCAAGCAGATGTGCCATATTCACAATGCTGGTTACAAAGAAGCGCTTCTTGGAATCAGTGGCGAGGTTTGAAATGAAGAAGCGATCAATTTTGATAAAGTCAGGCTCAAGCGTGTAGAGCAGTTGCAAACCCGAATAACCGACCCCGAAGTCATCAATTGCGATGTTGTAAGACTGCGCTTGCGTGATTCTTAAAATTTGCAAGACTCGCTCGGTGTTTTCCAGCCGCTGCCGCTCTGTGATTTCAAACGTCATACTGTGCGGCTTTAAGCCATAGCGTGCTAAAATTCTCGCCGTATGCCCCTGTTGATAGTCAGGCATATCGATAATGCGAGCATCCACATTGAAGAAGAGCTTGGCTTTTTCGTGCAGTCCTGCTGCAATGAACTTTTGAATTGCTTTTTCTCGCAGGAATAGCTCTACCTTGAAGAGCACCTTTTCACGATACGCCGCATCAAAAAACTCCTGAATGGTGTCGAACCCCACTGCTTGATAGTTGCGCAGCAGGGCCTCAAAGCCAAATGCAGCACCTGTATGGACATTGATAATCGGTTCGAAGGCATAGTCGACGATGTCAAATACAATCGCAGCCCATTTTTCTTCCAGTGTTCGCATCGCCATAGTTGTGCATTGAAAATGAGCCAAAGATACGCTTTTTTAGGCAATGCGGTCTAACGGTATAAGTAGCCGTGCGAATTAGGAACAAAGCGGGATTCTTAGCGGACCAGCCGACCGCTATCCCAAGAGCGAGTGCTTTGCTTCGTCTAGCACCACGCTCTCCCCTCTGGAGATGCACTGAGACCTTTACATAAACTCCTCGAGCTGACGACGCTTTAGGGCATCAACCACCGTTTTTACCTCTTGCGAGCGACCACGTTTGCAAATCAGCAGTGCATCTTTTGTATCCACAATTAGCACATCATCAATGCCGACTACAGCGATGCTCTTGCCTTTCGGTTTAATTGCCAAAACATTGTGTGCTTCATTTAGCACAATCGCTTCGTCCATAATGTGCTCTTCTCGCAGGTATCGGAAAATTTCGTCCCAGCTACCCGCATCTGACCAGCCAAATTGCCCTTCCAGCACATAGACCGATTCAGCCTTTTCCATTACGCCGTAGTCAATTGAGATGGGGTGTACCCAGCTATAGACATTCTCAATGGTTTTCTTTTCACGGCGCGTGCCGATTGCTTCAATAATATGCTGCATATCCAGATAAAGGTGCGGCAGGCAGCGCTGAAACTCTTTGGTGATGCTGCGTAAGTGCCACACAAACACTCCACTATTCCAGAGAAAGTCGCCGCTGGCCAGAAAACCTTTTGCCGTTTCAAGGTCAGGCTTTTCTGCAAAGGTAATCACCTTATGAGCCGTTACGCCAAAGCGCACTTTAATGGAAGTGGTCAGGTCTGTATGAGCTGTATCGGCTTGAATGTATCCGTATCCTGTTTCGGGACGGTCTGGCTTGATGCCAATCGTTACCAGTGCATCGGTGCGGTCTGCAATCTCGATAGCAGCACGCAGCGTTTGCTGGAACAGTCCCACATCCGAGATAAGATGGTCGGCAGGCAAGACACATACAATTGCATCAGGGTTGCGTTTGGTGATGTAAGCTGTAGCCAAAGCAATACACGGTGCAGTATTGCGCGCCGCTGGTTCAACAATGATGTTTTTGCTAGGAATATGTGGCAGTTGTTTTTTTGCTAAAACCTTCCCGGACTTATTCGTTACAATAAGCGTGTTTTCAGGCTTCACAATACCTTGCAGGCGCGCAATTGTTTTAACAATCATTGTGCCGTCGCCAAAGAAGTCCAGAAATTGTTTTGGCATTTTTTTGCGGGAGAGGGGCCAGAGCCGTGAGCCTACGCCACCTGCCATCACGACTGCATAGACACGCTCACTGGGCTCATTTTGTTCATGTGCATTGAGGTAGGGCAGCGTATTGAGAGATGCGATATCGCTCATACCGTTGCTACTTTGATTGTAATGGAGAGCGAAGTTAAGTATCTTAGCGCCATTTCTCAATGCCAAACACCTGCGCCGCTTGACACGCAGCGAACTGGATAACATAGTCAAGCAGCTGTCGCCATCGCTTACACTATCCAGTGTTCAGCAGGAGCAACTCTGGCGCTACGCCGAACTTTTGCTGGCTTGGAACAAAAAAGTCAATCTTGTCAGTCGCAAAGACGAGCATAATGTGCTCACCAAGCATATTCTTCACTCGCTTTCCATCGCACTCTTTCACTCGTTCAAAAAAGGCGAGCGTGTTTTGGATTTGGGCACAGGGGGCGGTTTGCCTGGTATTCCACTTGCAATTGCTTTCCCCAACACACTTTTTTTGCTCATTGACGCCATCGGCAAAAAAATCACCGCTTGTCAGGATATGATTGCACAACTGGGCTTAAAAAATGTAGTTGCGCAAAAAAAGCGTAGCGATGAACTCAAAGGTGTCAAGTTTGACACCATCGTGAGCCGTCAGGTTGCCGCAATGCCAGAACTCTGCAAGTGGGCTGCTCCACTGCTTAGGAAGGGCGGCAAGCTCATTTCGCTTAAAGGGGGTGATATTGAAGCCGAAATTGCCGAAGCACTTCTCTACGGCGCAGAGCACCTTACATTTCCAGAACGCATTGAACAGCACCCGATTGACTTCTTAGGCGAAAGGTTTGCTGAAAAAGTTGTTGTCATTGCGGAATAATCAAATGATTATGAAATCCTCTCTATCGCTCTTCAAAGAACTATCCCAGCTACTCACAGAGCAGCAAAACCCACGCACGCTCAACATTGATGAACTTTCTCCGCTGGAAATCGTGCGACTTATCAACGAAGAAGACAAGACAGTTGCGTCAGCCGTCGAGGCTGCTTTGCCTGAGGTGGCCCGAGCGATTGAAATTGTGGTCAAGGCTTTCAAACAAGGCGGGCGACTAATTTACATTGGCGCCGGCACTTCAGGACGCTTAGGCATCTTAGACGCATCAGAGTGTCCGCCTACATTTGGCGTTCCTCCCACAATGGTGCAAGGCATCATTGCAGGCGGTAGAAAAGCCGTTTTTCGTTCCGTCGAAGGCGCCGAAGACGATGCCGATGCTGGCATAGAGGCTTTGAAAAAGATTCACTTTTCTCGGCGTGATGTGCTCTGCGGAATTAGCGCCTCCAAGCGCACCCCTTTTGTGATCGGTGCTTTGAACTACGCACGCTCATTAGGCGCGAAAACAATTTTCCTGACATCGAACCCCGATGTAAAGCAGAAAGCTACGGTTGTCATTCGCACGCTTGTCGGACCTGAGGTGATTATGGGCTCGACGCGAATGAAAGCTGGCACCTCACACAAAATGGTGCTCAATATGATTTCTACTGGTGCCATGATTTGCTTGGGCAAAACATATGGGAACCTAATGGTGGACTTGCAGCAAACCAACCGCAAGCTGCAGGAGCGCACCAAGCGCATTTTTATGCTTGCCACAGGCGATAGCTACGAAAGCGCTGAAACCTACCTTGCCAAAGCCAAAGGCAGCCTAAAACTTGCTATCTTAATGCGGCTTTCAGGACTTCCATACACGCAAGCCAAAGCCACGCTGCAAAAGGCAGATGGCTTTATCAAGAAAGCTTTGAAACTGGCGGAGCAAACCAAGTGATTCATTCTTTGAGGCAAGCTGTGAGAACTGAACTCTGTATGAAATTTAAGTTCATAGCGTCACATTCACTGACGGTGCGGGAAGAACCGCATCCGCATCTTTGGCGGGTTGATGTGAGCATTTCCGGTGAGCCGCAAAATGGCATGATTGTTAATTTGCAGCAAATTCGCAGTGCCTTCGACGCAATTCTTTTGCCGCTGCACAACACGTTCCTGAATGAAAATGCAGCACTCCCTGCAGTAGCACAAGCTGCTCCGACTTGCGAGACGCTCAGTGACTACCTTTTTTCTGCATTTGATGCTTGTTTGCAAGCGGAGTTCTTGCCACATAACCCGACGCTGCAGCTGGCTTCGGTCGAGGTTGCGATTTGCGAGCCAGATGGATTCGAGTGGGGCTCTGTGCGACGCACGCGCAGTCTTATAGCGCCGCAGGCATAAGCGTTTCATCGGCCACAGAAAATTGTTTTGGTCAAAAAAATTTTGCTATCTCAAACTCTCTAACCAGACACGTCGTTTAGAGAGCATCGTCTGTCTCGTCAACACAGCGACTGCAGCTTGCTTGCAGTCGGAGGTCGTGAAAAATGAAGAAAAAAATTGGCGTTCTAGTTACCACTTTTGGCGAAGTTGAGCAGCTTTCGCTTCGCACTCTGCTTCCGAACTCATGGCGCATTTTAGACCTTATCACCTCTCGCATTGCCAATTTGCCCTTTCCGCTCAAAGCCTTCATTGCGCTGATGCGCAGTCTCAAGCGAAAGCGAGAATGGACCAAACATCGCTACCGCTCAAAGCTCTCAGCTATCAACCGTGCACAGGCACAAGCTTTAGCGCAGGCTCTGCAGACGGGTATGCAAGTCGGTCAAACAGACGTGGAATTTATCGTTAAAGATGCATACTACTTCACAGAACCCTATTTCGAAGATGTGCTCACGGCACTTCACACGGCTTGCGATGGTATCGTGCTACTACCAATGATCCCTATTGAGTCAGATTTCGCTTGCGGCGTTGGCTGTTACCTCACTCTGGAGCACCTGGGCGATACCGCTTTTTCCAAAGTACGTGTCATCAAGCACCTTTGGAACAACTCCGACTTTATTCAGCTTTCACTGAATCATCTCTTCGAGCACTGGCAGCCCAGCACGGCAAAGAAAGTCGGGTTGGCACTGGTCGCACACGGCACGCTGGTGAGAGACCGCAATGGGGAGATACCAAAATTCAACACAGGCTACAGAGAAACACTTGCTTTCTTCGAAAGGCTCAAGGCAGCGATTGAATGTGACAGCCGAAATCGGTTTAGTAGCATCAAATTAGGTGCGTTAAATCACCGACTTGGGGGCACCTGGATGCCTGAGACGCTGGAACGCGCCTTAGAAGAATTCAAAGCAGAGCAGATTGACGAAGTGGTTATCTTTCCGTTTGGCTTTCTTGCCGACAACAGCGAAGCAGACTTGGAAGCAATTTTGCAAGTGCAAGCTGCTGGTTACCCTATGCAATATGTGCCTTGCCTAAACGATTCACCTGATTTTATTAACTGGCTGGCGGCGCGTGTGCGCCTCACCAGCACGCAGCTTTTGGACACTCAAGCATTCATACAGATTTTGTCAGAGCGCTCGCCTGCACCGAATCCTGCGTTTATAACCTAAGGTTTTGGTATCAGGTCTGCTTCATCTTTGATATGAATGAATCGGGCATCACCCCAGAGCTTTTCAAGGGCATAGAATGCGCGTCGCTCTCTAAGAAAGATGTGCACAACCACAGTGATGTAGTCCATTACAATCCAAGTCAGCTCACGTAGCTCGAGGTGGTTCGGTTTCTCACCGTCTTTCAGCAAGCCTTCGTAGATTGCATCGCAAATTGCCTTAGCCTGTCGATCTGAATCGGCTGAGCAGATTACGAAAAAGTCTATAGCGTCTGACAGCGTGCGCACGTCTAAAAGCGTAATGTCAGTAGCTTTCTTAGTAAGTGCCAGTTCGGCAATGCGACGGGCTAAGCGCTCTGAGTCGCTAATTTCAATGACCGTAGGGGTCGGCTCAGCTGCTCTGACTTTGGACTTTGTGCGAGCTGCGGGACGCCTTGGAGACGATGCACGCTGTCCAGCCTCCATTTTTTTCAAGGCGCGTGCTGACGCTGCTTGTGAAGACGACGCAGAAAGATGAGCCGACTTTGTCGATGCAGATTTCTTTGCCAAGCGAGTAAAGTTAGATTTCAAACTTTTTCCGAAATATACTCTACCTGCGGTATGCAAAAAAAGGTATTTGTAGAAGTTTCCAGCGTAATCGGTCAAGAGCATCTTGAGACGGCTGTTGGGCTTTTACATTCTCTCGGCTATGATGCGTTTCGCGAAGAAGAGGATACGCTTTATGCCTACTTGCTAAGCGAACAGTGGAATGCGGAAAAAGAGATTGCCACGCAAAAAGTGCTCGAGCACCTTACTCAGCGTCCTGCTGAGCTACGTATCCGCTACCTTGAAGACCGAAACTGGAATGCTGAGTGGGAAGCCTCACTGCAACCGATTGTCGTCTCTCAGCGACTTGCGATTGTTCAATCCGGAAAAACGCTTCCTGTCCAAGATGGACAATTGATTATAGAGATTAATCCCAAGATGTCGTTTGGTACAGGCTACCACGAAACCACACGACTTGTGCTTCGCGAACTTGAGCGCTCACTTTTGCCCAACGACCGTGTGCTTGACATTGGCACAGGCACAGGTGTGCTGGCAATTGCTGCACGCAAGCTGGGTAACACTTTGCCAATCCTTGCAGTAGACAATGACGAGTGGGCAGTCGAAAATGCTCGTGAAAACATCGCCGTCAACCGATGTGCAAATATCGAAGTGCGCCAGCTGGACGCACTGACTGCACTCCCGCATTTATGTGCTGAAACACGCTACACACTTATTTTAGCAAACCTGAACCGCACAGTTTTGGATACGCTATTGACTTTACTCGCACAAGTTGTGCCGCAGGCTCGCCTTATTGTCTCAGGCATTTTGAAATACGACCATAGCTGGCTGCAACAGAGATTACGCAATACACCTTACTCAATCGCACATCTTACAACAGAGGGCGAATGGCTTTGCGCCCTACTTCAACCACTTACACAATGAACCGCATTGCAACTATTGATATTGGCACAAACACAGCTCTTTTGCTTATCGCTGAGCGTGACGCAGGCACAGGTAGCTTGCATACTTTACTGAATCGGCAAGAAATTATTCGCTTAGGCAAAGGCGTCGATAGCCAGAACACTATTCAAGCTGACGCAATTGAACGGCTCATTGATTGCCTCTTGCAATACAAAGCGGTTATTGCTCAGCACCATGCAGAAAAAACTGTGGCGGTTGCGACCAGCGCAATGCGCGACGCCCACAACCGCACTGATGTGATAGCAAGTGTTTTGCGTAGAACAGGTCTGCAGATTGAAGTGCTTTCTGGCGAAGAAGAAGCGGAACTGACGTTTCTCGGCGCTGTCGCAGGCTGGACGCACCTTCCTGAACCATTTATGGTGATTGATATTGGCGGTGGCAGCACAGAACTGGTGATTGGGTCGCACACAGGCATTGAAGCAGAGATTAGCCTTGACATCGGTTCTGTGCGTATCACCGAGCGCTTCTTTCGACATCTTCCACCTCAGCCTGATGAACTACAATCAGCAAAGCGTTTTATTACTGAAGTGCTTGCCTCAGAACTGGCGAAATTCATTGAGGGACGCGAGATGGTTGTGGGCGTTGCAGGCACAATTGTAACACTCGGTCAGCTCTGCAAGGGACTTAGGCACTTCTCACCTGAGATACACGGCACGGTGATGCAATATGCGGACATACATCGCTTGCAGCAACTCTTTGCGCAGACCTCTACCGAAGAAATCATCCAGATGGGCGTCGAGCAGGGCAGAGCCGACGTAATTTTAGCTGGCACGCTCATTTTGCATCAATTTATGCGGCTTTTCGGTGCGAAGGCAATTACAGTCAGCACACAAGGGCTGCGCTACGGCGTTGCACTGCGAGAGTGGCGCAAGGTAGCCTGACATACTTAGCCTATGCTGCAAGGCGAAAGCACGATGATAAAATCGGTGGCAGAAATATCCAGCACCGTTCTTAGCTCTCCCAAAAAGAGCCAATTCATCGCATCTACAAACCGATGCGGTAAAAATCGCTTAACAAATCGATTTTGATACGACTCGTAGCTGATGAAAAATTCTACCTTGTGTTGGTACTGTGCGGCGAGATGTAGCAGCGGCTTGAGCTTAATATCCGTAGCAAATACGGTGCGGAACGGACCTTGGTCTGTCTTGCTTGCACTTAGCGGCGTGCCTGATGCAAGGCGATAAAACCACTGATGCACAAAGTAGGGCGAGTATTTGGTAACCACCCCTTTCCAAATTTGCGGATTTGGATACGCCAATACGACTTTGCCTGTAGGCTTAACCCACTTAAAGAACTTTGCAATGACTGCTTTGGGATTTTGCAGATGCTCTACGACGTCCCAACACACAATTAGGTCAAATGCGCCCAACCACTGCGGATTGTCGTATTGATGCAGGTCTGCACAGATGCGTTCCGAGAGATGTTGATTTCGCTCAAGTTGATACGGTGAAATATCAATCCCTGTCACGATGCACTGCTGCAGCGCAAGATGCGATGCCGACCCACAGCCCGCTTCCAGTACTGTTAGGCCAATGAGCGGCCCTAAGTGGGTGTTCAACGCATGCAGAGCTTGCTCAAAGGTGCCGTAGTGTCGATAGAGCTGAGTGAGTTCAGGTGCTATGGATGCTGAAGCGGTGTCCGTCATAGCCTTATGCTTTGCAGATGCGAAGATACAACCAAGTGATGCAAATCTGCGTTACATCAGAAACAGAGTGCTGCGGCACCCATCACTCCTGCACGGTTGCCGAGCTTAGCCAGTCTCACTTCAAGTCCCTCATGCATTGTGTGCAAGGTAAAGCGATACAGCTGGGCGCGCGTGGGTGCCAGAATCAGTTCACCTGCGCCTGATACACCGCCTCCGACAACAAACTTGCGGATATCCAAAATAGAGACAATTGTGCCCAAGCCTGCACCTAAGACTTCCCCTACGAACTGCCAAGTGTCCAGTGCCACTTTGTCGCCTCGTTCTGCAGCAAGGCATAGCAGCTTGGGGGTCAAGTTTTCCCAATTTCCAGCGCAGAGTTCGTGCAAAATGGGAGAGGGAGTTTGCGATAGCTGCGACAGGGCATACTCAACGATGCGTCTCTGCCCAATCAAGCCTTCGATTGAGCCACGAATCCCCGCGTGGATACGCTCGCTGCGGTAGTCAACGGTGATGTGCCCTAATTCGCCTGCTGCTCCCGTCGTGCCGCGATAAATTTTCTTGTTCAGGATAATACCGCCTCCCACGCCCGTGCCCAGTGTAATCATTACGAAATCATTGAGCAACCTCCCTGCACCAAATGCGGACTCACCCAGTGCGGCGACATTTGCATCATTTTCTACAAAGACAGGTAGCTGCAAGCCTTCTCGTCGCTTAAGCTCGGTCTGCAGCCTTTCGCCCAGCCGTACGACGGTCCAGCCGGGCAGGTTTGGTGGATAGCTAATCGTGCCACCGTCCAAGCTGACGACGCCGGGCACGCCGACGCCTACACCTTTTAAGCTACTCAGCGGTTGGGCTTTGAGTGTCTCCCTTAGCACCGTCGTGAGGCCCTCGAGCATATTTTCTATCACAACCTCTGGCCCTTTTTCTGCTTCGGTTGGAAGTTCCTTACTGCAGAGCAGGTTTCCGCTTTGGGAGACAGAAGCCACCTTAATAGCTGTGCCGCCCAAATCCACCCCAATTGCAAATGGCTCCATAGAGGGAGTTTATCTATCACTGCATTACGGTAACTCAAGGTAATCCAGCGCTACCTGCAGCATTGCTTTGACGCCGACCTTCAACGCTGACTCATCAACGTAGAAGCGTGGCGAATGGTTTGAGGCAGCAGTCTTCAAGTCCTGCTTGGGCGTAATACCCACAAAGAAGAAAAAGCCCGGAATTTTTTTCTGATAGAAGGAAAAATCTTCAGAACCCGTGAGCTTTGCACTCAGCACTACATTTTCTTTGCCTACTGCCCGCTCAAGGCTGGGAATCATCTTTGCTGTGAGGGCTTCGTCGTTATGCGTGGTAGGGTAGAGCTTGCGAATGGTTACTCGAGCGTGCGCACCTGCGCTCTTTGCAATCATATCTGCAGTGCGACGAATGCGCTCGTGAATGTCATTTTGCATCTCTTCGTTAAAGGTGCGAATGGTGCCCAGCATATGCACACTATCGGGAATGATGTTGTATCGAATGCCCCCACGAATACTGCCAACTGTGATGATGGAGGGTTCTGCCGTCACATCAACTTGGCGGCTGGCGATAGTTTGCAGGCCCAAGATAACCTGTGATGCGACTACAATGGGGTCAATGCCAGCCCACGGCTTAGCGCCGTGTGTTTGTCGTCCTTTGATGGTAATTTCAAGGTTATCTACCGCTGCCATCGTCGGACCTGGGCGAAACGCAATTTTGCCCGACTCTAACCCTGCAAAGACGTGCAAGCCGAAAATGGCTTCAGGCTTTGGGTTTTCCAGCACGCCTTGCTTAATCATTAGCTCTGCACCACCTTCTTCACCTTCTGGCGCACCTTCTTCAGCCGGCTGGAAGATGAATTTCACCGTGCCACGCAGTTCATCTTTCATTCCTGCAAGAATTTCTGCTACGCCCATTAAAATTGCCGTGTGGCAGTCATGGCCGCAAGCATGCATCACGCCTACTTCCTGACCGTTGTAAATTGCTTTAGCTTTGGAGGCAAAAGGCAACCCTGTTTCTTCAGTTACAGGCAAGGCGTCCATATCTGCACGCAGGGCAACTACTTTGCCGGGCTTTGCGCCTCTCAGCACTGCCACCACGCCAGTGTGTGCCACGCCTGTTTTAACTTCTAACCCAAGACTTCGCAGATGTTCCGCCACAACTTTTGCTGTGCGAAATTCTCGATTAGATAGCTCTGGATTTTGATGCAGGTCACGCCGCCATGCAATTACCTTTGGCTCAATCGCCAACACCTTTTGCTCAATGAGCTTTTGGCGCGCTTCAGCAGGTGGCAGTGGAGATAGAGCAGCCGAATAAGTCACCGTTTGCGCGATGCTCTGCACAGCACTCAGCGCCAGCATCAGCGTTGCCCCAAGTATGCTTATGCACCGTTTATGCATTGCTCGTTTCAGTGTTTGCTCTCCTGTTTGCATTTGCAAAGTTTGCAGCAAGTTAGCGTCTGAGGAGCTTAAACGCAATCTCGCTGCCCATCTTTTGCTTGAATGCCAAATTGAGGAAAAGTAGCGTCATCGTCTCCAAGTGGCGTGCTTGCGACAGTGTCCCACAATCCACTGGGTCGAAGCCGCTATCCTGAATGAGTATCGCTACTTTGGCTTTTGCCTCAGCGTCATTGCCGCAGTAAAACCCCGTTGCAGCTATTCCATCGTAGAGAGGTTGCGCCAGCACTTTTGCGCCAATTGTGTTGTAGGCTTTTACTACACTTGTTTCAGGCAGCCAGCTTTGAATCATCTCCGCGGCAGATGTATGAGCTGGCACAACCAGCGACGAGAAGTCTGGCGACAGCGGGTTAGTACAGTCAATCAAAACCTTGCCACGCAGCGCATGACGCACTAAGTGCACGGTCTCCTCTGCAGCACTCCATGGCACACCCAGAAACGCTACTTCTGCATACATCGCTGCATCTTCATACCGGCCTGCTTCGGCGCGTTCTCCCATATCAATCCTAAGCTGTGCGGCTTTCTCAATAGAGCGCGTGCCAAAGAAGACACTATGCCCCTTTGCCAACCAGATTTTCCCCAGTCGGCTGCTCATATTCCCTGTGCCCAGAATTCCTATTTTCATCGGCAAATTGTGCTTGCTGTCTTGGTTCAAACCCGCTTCGGGCTGCGTTCCCACTCTCTTAGGTGAGCGGGAAGAATTTATCGAAGAATCGCTCCAGTGCCGCTTGCTGCAGCTCTTGGTGATTTAGATGACGCGTGCGCTCGTAAATCAAATCAGCAAGGTAATCCATATTGGCGTAGTCTTGGGCTTGTATGTCTTGCTCAATTAGTGAGCCTAAAAACATCATTTGCTCTGGCGTGAGGGTGTCAAGAAATTTCTCAAAATTGGGTCTATACACTGGCTTCATTGATGCGGCATTTATTAACACAAAGTTACGCAGTTCTCGCCGATTCACGAAGGCCAGTCAATCATTTGGCAAAAGGCTCTGGCGCTTTTTTCCAGCAACTTAAAGCTGTATGCCTGCGCTTCGGTCTACTCTCACGCAATAAAAATGCCGCTAAGCTTACTTAGCGGCATGGAAGAATGCAAGGCAAGCCAAAGAACATATGCCAGATTCTGCCTTAGGCAATCCGCAGCTGAGTTGGTGTTGCCGTCACGCCCCACGCCTCTGCCAGATGTGGCGGGAAGTCAATACGGTAACCCCCTTCATCCACGTGGTAGTCCCACTGTCGAATCGTGAAACTGCGAATGCCTCGCGTGTAGAAGGGATCGGTTTTTAGGAGCGCCTCCAGCGCTTCTTTGCTTTCGGCTTTCATAATGCAAAGTCCATCGTCAAACTCACCCTTTTCATTGACGAAAGGGCCGGCGACCACAAAAACTTTCTTTGGAATGTTTTCCAGCATCCACTTAATGTGCTCGCCTGCATACTTCATCACATCTGGAGCGCGACCTTCATTGCAGGTCATCTGAACAACAAAATACTTCATTGGGAAAGAGGTTTAGGGTTCAGCGGTTACAGTTTCAGCTTCTAACACTCGTGCAGGTAGCCACTGGCGCGACAGCGATGTTACAAACCACTTCTTCATATCCAAGCGCACTGGCAAGCAAGGTGTGTAGAGTTGATACCATGGCATTTTGGTTTGGAGCATTCCCATCACTTTCTCCCGCTCCGACTCTGGCAAAACAGTGGCCGTGCCGTAGGCTTGCAGAAAATCTTTCATTGCATCGTTCTGCGAAATTTGAATCGCTACGCTCTGGTTCTTGCGTAAGTTTGCCATGGTTTTGCCCGCTACTTCCAGCATTAGGTAAATCGTTAGGTCATTAGACGCAAAGTATGCGCCTAACACCCACGGTGAGTATTCGCCACCTGTCGTGGCAATCGTAATAGCATTGTTGCTTTGGAGAATATCCAGAATCACTTGCTTGATTTCCGTTTGAGAGACCATTGAACGATGTGTTTTTGTGGTTGAAACAATTGACCGACCCGTCGGTCGGTTAGCAATACAATTCCTGTGGTTATTTCGTTTCATTGGCGTCGCCATCAGCAACTTAGCGATGGTTTGCTGCTTGTGTATCTTTGTAGCGTAACTTCATGCGCTATGGAATACGACCTTCAACTTTTGCAGTTCATTGGCGAGGTTTTGCTCGAAAAAGTTCACAGCCTGCGTTCTAAGCTTCACGACGATACGGCTTTGCAAGTCGACAGAGTTAATCTGGCTTTTGCTGAAGAAGTGATTGCGATGGCCAAAAATCGCCTAACGGTTCTGCGCAATGAAGCTCAAAATGATGGCTCGCTGTGGCTTGAACGCAGTTTTGAGCAGTATCCGCACATTCGCTTGCACGGCGGGGTGCGTGAGGACGACCCACCGCAGTAGCTGTCAATAGAGATTAAACCTGATTCCCTTCCTGCTTGTCTGACAATTTGGAAAAGTTA
Organism: Chloroherpetonaceae bacterium; assembly: GCA_025056565.1. Classification (NCBI taxonomy): domain Bacteria; kingdom Pseudomonadati; phylum Chlorobiota; class Chlorobiia; order Chlorobiales; family Chloroherpetonaceae; species Chloroherpetonaceae bacterium. Next base: position 33,247 of record JANWWA010000017.1, read on the forward strand.
AGCACACCCAAAATGACGCATCTTTGTGCGCTAATGTTAATTGAAACTGTACCGCAGACGACCCATGAAGTCCGATGCCGAACTGATTGCTCTTTTTAAGCAAGGCGGTGCAGCAAGCGAAAAAGCTTTTACAGAGCTGGTGCGTCGATATCAAGAGAAGGTCTACTGGATATGTCGGCGCATGCTGGATTCGCACGAAGATGCCGATGATGTGGCGCAAAATGTCTTTTTAAAGGTCTATGACGGCCTCAGCGACTTCAAGGGCGATGCAGAGTTTTACACGTGGCTCTATCGAATTGCGATGAACGAAACCATCAACTTTTTACGCGCTCGCCAAGTCCGCAAAGCCGTCTCCATAGATGAGATTTTAGAAAAGCCTGCTTCAGCGGAGGCTGAGCCAACCTATATCGTAGAGCAAAATGAGGAAAAGGAGCTTATTGCCGAAGCTATTGCGGCTCTGCCCGAAAAGCAAAAGCAAGTTTTTATGATGCGCTACTACGATGAGCTGTCATATGAAGAAATCGCCGACATTTTAGGCACAAGTGTCGGCGGACTGAAGGCAAATTACTTTCATGCCTTTCGGAAAATTGAATCGTATCTCAAAGCGCGGCTTCGCGCCACAAGAACGGTAACGGAGGACAAACGATGACTTCGAAGGAACACTTGCGACATTATTTACCTGATTTCATCGCAGGGAAAACCCCGCACCACATTTCAGAAGAACTGCAACAGCTTCTTGCATCAGATGCCGAGTTCCGCAAGGAATACGAGGCGCTGCGTGTGGTGTGGTTGAAAGTTCAAGCGTATTCACAGTCAAAGCTGGCAGAGTCTCAGAAAACCATTCCCCCTTTCTACTTTGAGACCTTTGCCGATAAGGTCGCCGCACGACTTCGAGCAAGGCAGCAGCCACTTTGGTTACGCCTCAGTGCTTGGCTGAAAGACTTTTTCTTGACAGAACGCCGCTATGAACTTGCTGGTGCTCTGACGGGTGTTGCGATTGGCTTGCTTCTTGTCCTGTCGATTTGGCGGTTAGACCAGCAGGTTGCGCGTCTACCCGTGCCATCTGCTTCATCCACACAAACAGATGCTACGGTGGCACTTACCACGACAATCCAATACGCTGCATACTACAGCCCTGAGGCTTTGCTCATCAGCCTCAGCGAAGAGGACGCTTCATATCTCATTGAAGCAATCGAATATGATTTTGCCGACGACACAGAATTCAAAACGCTTTCCAAGCAAGAGGTTGAAGCACTTTTGAAAATACTGTAACCCTTATCCAGCATTCTAACAATGAAGGTGAGATGTCTTCTTTTCCTGATAGGGTTCTTACTGTGGGCAGATGCTGCTGAACTTATGGCACAGCCTGTTCCCGCTGCGCCACCCAGAGAGCGAGAACGATGGCGTGAAGGTCATAGTCGACCGCGCATTGAGCCACCCAGCTCACCCGAGCAAATGTCTCCTGAACGGCGTGCGCAGTTCATTGCTCGCTTGCGGCAACTGCGTATCTGGAAACTGACTGACCGCCTGAAAATGACCGAAGAGCAGTCTATACGCTTTTTTCCCAAATACAACCGTTATCAAGACGAGTATTTTGCCAAAGTTGAGCAATTACACGCACAGATGCGTGAACTTCGTGAACTGGAAGCCAAAAAAGCACCTGATAGTGAGCTTGATAAGCAGGTTGAGAAAATCCTTGCAACACGTACCGAAATGAGCGGGCTTTTCTCCAAATATGCCAAAGAATTTCGTGAGGTGCTGACCGCTCAGCAGCTTGCCGAACTTATGCTCTTTGAGCGCGACTTTTTGGATGACCTGAATCGCTTAATGCGCCGAGAGCGCCCTGACACCACACGACCAATGGTTCGTTAGGCAGAGGCCTCATCATCCTGCAAGTGAATCGTTTGGCGCAAAGTGATCCCTCCTGACCTTCCTCTGCACCTTTTCAGTGACAGGGCTATCAGTGCAGCGACGCCCCCACAGCACTTTTCGCCTACGCTAAAGATGCTTACCTTTGCAGCTAACAGTCGTCAGACATTCATCGCAATTCCAAGATGACAATGAGAACCTACAAGTTCAAACACATTGACGCTTTCACTGACCGTGCCTACACAGGCAACCCTGCCGCAGTGATTATGCATGCCGAAGGGCTCACAGACGAAGAGATGCATCTGCTGGCGCGCGAACTCAATCTCTCTGAGACGGCTTTCGTGATTCCACCTAAAGATGGCTCCTACGACTTAGAACTGCGCTGGATGACCCCTACTACCGAAGTAGACTTATGCGGCCATGCTACGGTCGCTGCCTTTCACGCCTTGGCAGAAGTAAAACTCTACGATTTAGGGCATGAAGGCGAACGCACCTTGCGTGTGAAAACCCGCAGCGGCATTCTCCCCATTCGCGTGCAGCAGCAGAACGGCACCGTGCGCGTTACAATGGGCTTGCCTTTGCCCACTTTCACACCTTACAAAGGTCAAAAGTTTGAGCTTTGCCAAGCCTTTTCTGTACCCACTGAACTACTTGACCACTCTCTGCCTGTTTGGCTTGCTAACAATGGTTATATCTTCATTCCTTTCGTGAACCGCGAGCCACTCCTGAAGATGAAACCCAGCTTTACTGACCTTAGAAACCTCTCGCAAAAGCATAATATCACGGGTTTCTGTGTCTTTACGACCGACACAAAGTATGCAACCAGCGCTGCACACTCACGCTTTTTTGCGCCCGCTCTTGGCATCAATGAAGACCCCGTTACTGGCTCAGCACAAGGTCCACTGGCAGTCTATCTTTATCAAAACGGTCGCATCAAGGGTGAAGGACGCATTCCCGTAACCTTAGAACAAGGCTATGAAATGGGTCGCGGCGGACGTGTCTGGGCAGAAATTGAGGTCGAGAACGGTGCTGTCCAGCAGCTCTGGATTAGTGGCTACGCCGTTACCGTAATGAATGGGGAACTCTACATCTAAACCCAGCTTTTCTCCAGTGCAAGGTGTGACCTAATCATCTATTAAGTGTATGCACTATGCGTAGGTGCATTATTTTGCTTGGCATTGTGGCGGCAGGCTGCACAGAGTTGATTTTTGCACAAACTCAGCTTGCTATTTCGCCAGAACTTTATAAGCAACGGCGATTGCACTTTATTGCGCAAATGCCAGATAGCTCTCTGGCACTGTTTTTTGCTGCTGAACCTAAGACACGTATCAATGACACCTACTACCCCTACCGGCAAGACAATGCGCTATTCTACCTCTCTGGTTGCCCAGAGCCATTTTCAGTGCTCATTCTTTTCAAATCACCTGTCGTGGTCGGGCAGCAAATGACGCGTGAGGTGCTCTTCGTGCAACCACGCGACCCCAGCGAGGAAATCTGGACAGGGCGCCGACTTGGTGCAGCAGGGGCTCGCCAGACCCTTCAAGTTGAGGTGACGGAGACGATAGATAAACTCGAGGAATTTTTGACACGCTTTGCAAAGGAGCAGCGCACGGCATTTACGACTGTGCTCTTTCCAAATACTCACCTGCGTAACCGCTCTGCCATTCCTACTGCACAGCTTTCGACTGAGCAGCTTTTCAAGCAGGCCGGGTTTATTGTGCAGAGTGCTTTGCCGATTTTAGCCAAGATGCGCGTTACCAAATCGCCCGAAGAAATACGCCTCATTCAGAAAGCTACGGATATCACGGTTGCGGCACACCTGCAAGCGATCATGTCGTGCGAACCTGATATGTATGAGTATGAGCTGGCTGCAGTCGCCGAGTACGTCTTCAAAAGGATGGGCTGTGCTTACACGGCCTATCCAAGCATCGTTGGTTCTGGCGAAAACAGCGTGATTTTGCATTACGATGCGGTGCGCAAAAAAATGCGGAGCGGCGAACTCGTGGTGATGGATATGGCTGGTGAATATGAAGGTTATGCATCAGATGTGACGCGCACTATTCCTGTCAGCGGCAAGTTCAGTCCTGAACAGCGTGCCATCTATGAGTTGGTTTTGAAGGCGCAAGAGGCGGCTATTGCAGAATGCAGAGCAGGCAACCCTTTTCATGCGCCGCATCTTAAAGCCGTTGAGGTGATTGCAGACGGTTTATTGAAACTGGGCATCATTCAAGACCGCAGAGACTACAGGCGTTACTTTATGCACGGTTCCAGTCACCATGTTGGCTTAGATGTGCATGACCCCAGTTTCGGCACGCTCGGTGAAAATCAAGTTATCACCGTAGAACCGGGCATCTACATTGCGGAGGGGTCGCTCTGCGATAGGAAGTGGTGGAATATCGGTGTGCGCATTGAAGATGTCGTACTTATTACCAAAGATGGGCCGCGTGTGCTTTCGGCAGCATTGCCCAAAAACCCCGATGCGATTGAAACCTTGATGCAACAGAGAGGTTTGGGTAATCTTGCGCTGCCTACTTCGCCTTAGTGCTTGGCAGCTTGCCACGCTGCTATCCCCCGATTGGCAGCACCAGAATTTTTGCGATATTAGGCTCAGCCCATAGCACTTAGGGGTTATTGCGATGAAGAGCGAAGATGGATTGGCTGAATCGTCTCTCCACACGATTAGGGTTACTGCGTGCCGAGGTCTTGATGGTGAGCGGAGCGTTGCTGCTTTTCATAGCAGGAGTAACGCTCAAATTTTTTTGGGGCTACGCAGAGCGAGCAGAACTGGTTGAGAAAGCACAAACGGAACTCTTGCTTGGCAATGAACCTGATAGCTTGTTAGCCGCTGAGGCGCAGCTTTACGAGCAAAGCCAGACAGATACGGTCCGACATGCAGCGCCCCAAAGAAAGCTCAACTTCAACACAGCGACTCAGGAAGAGTTGGAAGCCTTGCCAGATATTGGTGCTGTGCTCGCAGATCGGCTCATACGTTTTCGTGCATACAAGGGTGGCAAATTGCATTCGCTCGATGAGCTTTTGGAGGTGAAAGGCATTACACCTGCTCGACTGCGCACGCTTAAAGCGCACTTAACTCTGGAATAAAGCCAATTGTTCAATGTCCCAAATTGGAATTTCCTTCGAGAAAACGGCAATTTGCCTTGCACTCGTCAATCGTGGCGAGAGTGGGTGGTATCATGTGCAGGAGTGTAGTGAATTAGCATTCAACGCCGACCTTTATGCAGACCTACTTGACAAAGGTCACCCCAAGTTGGTCTCTGAGGTTACGCAGAAACTCACGCAACTTTTAACCAAACTCTCGCCCCAGAAAGTTGCAGTTTGCTTAAATCTGACTGGCATCAAAGCCCTACCCATCCAGTTAGAAAAGCAGTTAGATGCTGAGATTTTTGAAGAAGAGTGCCGCCACGAAGCTGCGCTCTTTCTGCGTGAGCCTGACAACTATGTTTGGCAATCTGTGCAAGTTAGCAGTGCGCAGCCCGATCGCTTCGATCGCTATGTGCTGCTATTTATGCCCGCACGGTACTTAACTCGCCTGAAGGTCTTGCTGTTGCCTACGCGCAAAGCCATCAACCTGATTGATGTAGCTCACATCTCGTTGCATCACTTGCAGCTTAATCCTCAAACGCGTGCTGCGATTCTTGAACTGGAGCCGAATTATGTGGCGCTTAGCACAATGCTCATGCCGAATTTCGAGACCTTTTCTTTCACTCCGCTGAACGCCGATACAGACCTTGCTTATTTTGCGCTTTCAGCGATTCAGCAACTGCCCTCACCCTGCCCGATTAGCGTGGTTGGGAGCGCCGCCACTCAAGAGACAATTTCATTCATTGCCCAAGCAACTGGTTTAACCATCTTGCACGCCAGTTTGCCTAAAAATTTTGTAGTGAGTGCACAAGTCGGCGAGCCTGAAACGTATCTGAAAGCAATTAGCTGCGCAGTAAAAGCCATGAGTTTACCATCTTAGGCGCGTTGCCCCTTGTTACTCTTCACCTTCTCTTTGCAAAGGAGAGGGAAACAATTCCGATGCGGTCGGAATCAGACGGTGAGGCTAGCGAGACTACACAAGTGCTGAAACATTGCATTAAGCCGACGTGCCGACGAATTTGTCAGCACTACCTCAGTGCGGTTGAAGTGGCGATTGAATTAAACCGCACACACCTTACATTCTTTTTCCTTTCTGAGGGGGCAAGTAAATTCAGCCAGTTCGTGCTTTTTTGAAGTCGAGGTTATTTTTAGGCTATGCCTACAATTGGAATTGTTGCGCACCTGTCACCACGCGTCTCATTCTTGATGCGTATTATTGGCTCGCAGTCGATGAAAGCCGAGCTTTTTACACCCGATTTTATTGATGCAATTGACCAAGACATTGATTTGCTGTATGTAGAGGTGCTTGATGATGAAACAGGGCTTTCTCTTATTGAACTGCTGCACGACAAGTTCTGGGCCACACCAATTGTGGGATTCTCCAATCACTCTCGCATTGACTTTGCGATTAAAGTATTTCGGGCTGGCGCAAGCGATATGCTCATTTTTTCAAACGATGTAGCCAAAGATAGCATTGAGACAGCGGATTCATTGCATCGTGCGCTGCGCCTTCGTCAGAAATTGCTTCTGCGCCAGTCCCTACTGGCTACTTCTTCTGCTAAGGAGCTGGTTCGCCCTTCCACATTGCGCCCACATGGCTTTATCTACCAACTGCCACAACCTATAATTGTGCTTGATAAGCACCTTGCGATTCTTTCTATGAATCACGGCGCTGAAGATCTCATTGGACTTGACGAGAAGAACGCCATTGGCAAAGATCTGTCGCTTTTCTTTAGCATCTCCCCTGAAGAGCGTGAAAGAATCCTTGCTGGTCACAGTTTTCGAAGCGAAATGCTGGTGCAGCACGGCGATGAAACCAAAACGATGGGCTACTCCATTTCGCCACGTGTGATGGATAATGGAGAATTAGATGGCGCTGTAATGATTTTCAAGGATATTACCGAAGACCGCCGCCGTCGTCAGCAGGCTGAAAAAGCTGAGAAAATGCAGACGCTTGGCGAGATTGCTGCAGCAATTTCACACGAGGTGAAAAATCCACTGGCAGGCATTAAGTCAATGGTGCAAGCCGTAATGCTTGACTTAGACCCTGACTCTGAGCCCTATCAATACCTCAAGCGCATCTCACAAGAAGTCGATCGCATCAATCACTTCATTGAAAACACCTTTGCGTTTGCTCGTCATCGCCGTCCACGCATCATTCGCAGCTCTATTACTGAAATTTTAGAATCGGTGATTTCACTGCTTGCTGAAAATTGCAAGCGCTCACAAATTGAGGTGATTCGCGATTATGCCGAAGACTTGCCCACCCTGCGCATCGACCCTGAGCAAATTCGGCAGGTGTTTTTGAACATTATGCTCAATGCAATTGAGGCTACTGAGCAAAGCCCTATTGGGAAGCGCTGGATTCACATTACAGTTCGCCCCACTATGCTTAAACAAGGCAGCGATACGGTGCGCTACTTAGACATCCAATTTCACGACTCAGGTCCAGGCGTGCCAGAATCCGTGCTTGCCAAAATTTTTGACCCATTTTTCACTACAAAGCCAAATGGCACAGGACTTGGGTTAGCGATTTGTTTCAAAATTGTCAGTGAACACGGCGGTCGCATTGAAGTGAGCAATTCTGCAGAAGGCGGAGCGATTGTGTCGGTAAAGTTGCCATTGGTCTTCAAAACTACCTTTGAGCAATCGCCAGTTGTAGAGGCAGTTCAGCCCTAAATGCGAGTAGTGTAGCGGATTAGCGATACAGCTTTCTCTACGATTTCGGCGGCTGGCATCAGCGCCAGACACTTTGGCACGCCAAATTTGCATGTGGTTGAGATGCATGGCGCACACGGTAAGCCTTGCACTCGCACCCCTACCGCTCCTTCTTGATGATACGGTGCGGTGTTGCGTTCATTACCTGCTCCATAGAGCACCACAGTAGGCGTGCCCACTGCATTTGCTAAATGCGCTGTGCCTGAGTCCGTTGAAATGACAAGACTTACGGCGGCTAAAACGCCTGCTAATGTTTTGACTGATGTCCGTCCTGCCAAATTTACCACACGCTTCGGCTCAGGAAGTTGCTGGCAAAATTTTTCTGTGTAAGTCTGTTCTTTCGGCGAGCCCGTTAAGACCAATACCGCTTCTGGCAATTGTCGCAAAAGTTCTGTTGCAATCTCTACCCCTTTCTCTATTGGCACTACTTTCGATGGACTTTCTGAATTGAGATTGAGCGCAATCTTCGGCTTCAGTGCAAATTCAGTCAGCAAGGTATCGCTGGGTGGCACCAGCTTTACGCAGAGCGGCTCAATCGGCTTACTTACAAACGGCGACAGCAGATGTGCATACTCTTCGCTGCGGTGCTTATTGGTAGGCTTGCGGAGCGCATCGGTTAGTAGCGCCCTGCGTTGATTGGCACAAAACCCTACGCGACGCTTTGCGCGGCTGAAGACCCCCATCAAGGCTGCCGAGAATGAATCAGGGAGCGAGAAATACACATCGACATCGTGAAAGCCAGATGCAAAGCGGTATAGACCCCGCACCCCACGATAGGTTTGCTTGGAGAAGCGATGAATCTGTGAGATAGCTGGCACAAGCTCCAGCAAATCTGCAATTTCTGCCTTCGCAATCGCTTCAATGCGCGCTTCAGGGAAGACTTCAGGCAGCTTGTGCAAAAAGCCAAGGCTCATTACCAAATCGCCCAGCCAGTTGGGCGTGCGCACCAAAATTTTCTTCGGCGCATTCATTTCTACAAGATTGGCTGTATGTCTTGCGTCTCGAGCCTTCGCGCCTGCTTTTTGCAGAGCTGTGTTTCCTCGCAGAGCTTCTCAATAGCGTCTGAGACGCGCACAATTGGGATTTGGTTAATGCTGCCTTCGTTAGGACTGAGCAGCAGGGCAAACGGTGATTGATACGGATACCACTCTGCAATGCTGCGCAGCGTTGCATACAGTCCAACAACAGGTACACCTGCAGCCGACGCAATGTGGACAGTTGCCGTATCAGGCGTCAGCACAAACTTCGCACCTGAGATTGCCGCCGCAGCCGAGAGCAGTGGCAGCATTAGTGCTTGGCAGCGTGCATTCCGCACGGTTTCAACAACAGTTTGCACCACTTGCTTTTCAGCAGGCGCACCTGTTACGAACACAAACCAGTCTGGAAATCGACGCAGCAGCATTTGACAGGCTTCTACGACGCGCTCTTTTGCCCAAGCACAGTCGGGCTTGAAGCGAGAAGCAGCCACATTGACCACGCAATATGGGTTGCCAGCGTGTCTGGGCAGATTTTCCAGCGAGCCTGTCTTTAGAAAAAGATTCTCTTTCGGCGGCATAAACTCTAAGCCCTCACGGTGGGCAATTTCATCTATCGCATCAAAATCGCATTCGTTTAGCGACAGGTAGGTCTGTGTATCCGCTTCATGGGTTGGCCTAACTGGTTCAATTGCATTCATCACGGCGCGCAGCATCGTGCGTCCCCAATGTTCCTCGAAGGCAATCATCGGCGTTTGGTAATCGAACACCAGCCCATAAATCGCTGCACGTTTGTCGTGCTCAATAGCAATTTTTTTTGCTTCTCTTGAAATCAGTGTAGCAAGCACAGCAGCTTTTGCGGAGCGAATATGCCCCGTAGCCACAATCACATCGTATTGGTTTTGGCGTGCGCACTGAATTGCCTTGCGCCATGAAGGCCAGTCAAAACTCTTGTCAGGGTGAATTGGGAAGGCTGCACGCACTTGCACATCGCTGCACGCAAGTGAGTGATTGGCATGAGAGCTAATCATATCAATCTCAATATGTGGCAAGGCTGCTTTCAGCCAGCGCAAGATGGGTGTTGCGCAGATGTAGTCGCCAATTTTGTCGTATCGAAAAACCAGAATGCGTCTCAGGTCTGCGCCGTTTATTTTCTCAGTAGGTGGTTGCCAGTGCCATTTTCCGCTCAGCAGTGCAAAAAAGAGATGGCGTAGGCGGTCGGAGGGCGTATCTGGCACATTGCGCGGCCTTGCTCGGTTGGCTGCTTGCCACTCTGCAATATCCCAACGCGCATAGCGCTGGTAGTCCAAAAAGGAGTAGCGTGGATTAAAGGCAGGGTGATTGCGGCGTGTAAAAATTGGCACATCAACCATAGACGGACTGCATCTGTTCTTGCCAGAGTGATTCGGTTGCTTCTAGCACGGCTTCAACGCCGATAGCTTGGATTGAGTCGGCACGGGTTTCCAAAGCACGATGCGGTGCGCGGTATGGTAGCCAGACCATCGGTAGGCCTTCTGCACGAGAGTATAGCACCACTTGCGGCACTTTCCATGCAGCTGCAATATGCACAATTGCGGTATCGGGCGAAAGCAGTGCATCACACTGCACCAGCATTGCTGCAAATTCGTCGAGCGTTGGCACAATCGGGGCAAGGCGGCTATTGGTGGCCGCAGCAATCTGCTCAGCTTCCTGCCTATCCAAGTGATGCGCAAACACGACTACTTCGACTTCACTATGCTGCGCCTTAAATGCGCTGATAAACCTGATGAAATTGTCTTTGCCCCAATACCGCCATCGGTCGCCAGCTGAAATGTTAATTCCAAAGCGATAGCGTGCCAACTTCTCACCCAATCGCTGACGAGCATGCTCCAGCAAATGCGGCGACAGTGGATACTCCAACTCCAGCGACTCTTGGTTTGGGTCAATGCCGAATGGCAGCAGCAGCTGTGCCAGACGCTCAACAATGTGCGTGCAGTTGCGGTCGAGCATCGGCACAAGGTAGGTGTAGCTGGCTGCATTTGATTTTTCAATGCCTACTGCGGACACATCAAGCAGCTTGATCAGCACCGATGAGGTAGCGGAGGCATTATCCATTAAGTCGACTACAGCATGGTAGCGTGCTGCACGCAATTGGCGAACCAGCCATAGACTTTTTAGTGCTGACTTTTCATACTGCCAACATTGGTTTGCGTAGCGCCGCACGTGTGGTGCTAAGGCGAAGTTATGCTTGCTCAGCAAGACATCAATTTGCATCTCTGGGAAATGCGTTCTCAGCACGCGCAGCAAGGGGAGTGAGATAATTGCGTCGCCTAATTTGTCGTGGCGCAATAGCAAAATGCGGCTATTTGGCGCAAAGAGTGGCACGGGCACGCGAACATAGACAGGTAGTCTATTTCCTGAACGCACCAGCCAGTTCCGCAGATAGCGCTCGAGGGATTTAAGTGGCATTGGTTTCACTTGATTGTTCTAATGCAAACTGCATTTCGTAGAAGCGCTTATACAGCCCATCTTGTTGCAAAAGCGAGAAGTGGTTACCACGCTCACGAATTTCACCGCGCTCCAAAACAAGAATTGTGTTCGCATTCTTAATGGTTGAGAGACGATGCGCAATCACAAGCGCTGTGCGCTGCTGCATAGCTTGATCTATGGCGTCTTGCACCAGTTTCTCAGATTCATTGTCAAGGGCGCTGGTGGCCTCATCAAAGATGAGCATTGGCGGATTCTTGAGCATAGCCCGCGCAATTGAGAGACGCTGACGCTGACCGCCCGAGAGACGCACGCCGCGCTCGCCAATTACAGTTTGATACTGCTCAGGCAATTCCATAATGAAGTGATGCGCATTGGCAATTTTAGCAGCTGCCACAATTTCAGCTTCACTGACTTCTCGCCCCGCACCATAGCGAATGTTGTTTGCGACGGTGTCATTGAAAAGCACAACCTCTTGGCTCACTACGCCAAAGAGCCGCCTTAAGTCTTGCAAGTCAAACTCCTTGATATTGATGCCATCAATCAGAATAGCACCTCGCTCGACATCGTAGAAGCGCAAGAGCAAATCTACAATCGTTGACTTGCCAGAGCCGGACGGTCCGACCAACGCGACCACTTCACCCACACGAATTTCAAACGACACATCTCTTAGCACATACTGCTCTCCATAACGGAACCAGACTTTTTCAAATGTGATACCTTTTTCAATTCTGGAGATGCGGCGCTTGCCACTTTGAATCTTGGGTTCAGTATCCAAGATTTCGAAAAGCTGGGCTGCGGCACTCATTCCTTCTTGAACGCGTGCATTGGTTTCGGCAATCACCTTAATCGGACTCATTATCGAGTAAAGCCCAAAGGCAAAGAAAACTAACTCTGATGAGGTCATCTCGCCTTGAAACACTTGCAATCCACCAAACCAGAGCACACCTGCAATCGCCGAAATGCCCAGCGTTTCATTCAGTGGGCTAAGCGCACCGCGTAGACTGTAGATTTTTAGCGTGGCTCGACGATACAAGTCTGTCAGGGTGGCAAAGCGTTTCGCCTCGAAGGCTTCTGTAACCATCGCTTTGACCAGTTTAATGCCGCTGAAGACTTCCTGCGCACGGGCATTCATCTCGCCTGATCGGTCTTGAATTACATCAGCTTGCCTTCGAATGACTTGGCTAATAAAGCGAATTGCCGCAAGGCTTAGAAGCGAAACGCCGAAGGCAAAAAGTGTGAGTTTCCAGCTTACAATTATCAGCACGGCAAGGTAGCACACGGCCAAAATCCCATTGCGGAGCAGGTTCATCAAGCTACCACTTACTTGTGTTTGAATGAGGTAAATATCGCTACCGACGCGCTGCATTAGCATTCCAACCCGATGCCGATGAAAGTAGTCCAAACCAAGTGAGAGAATTTTCTCAAAGACGTGGTTACGCAGCTTGTTTGCGCTCTTGGTCTCGACATAGACCATCAAGCGATTGTTTAAGTAGAGAAAAAAGTTTTTGAGCAGAAATGTAATGACAAGAAATAGACAGATATTGCGCAGCGTGTTTTCTTGCGTGTCACTGTAAAGCAAGGCTTTTAGGTAAGCGAGAACTTGTTCTTTTAGGCGCTGTGAGTCCAGCGCGCTTAGCGCAGTTGGCGATATGCTTGCCGTCGCTGTGATCTGTTCAGGCATTGTAGCAACGCTAGCGCCGGCTTTGTTTGTGCTAAATACGGCATCTAACAACGGCAGAATCGTATAGATGGATACCACGCTGAAAAGTGAGGTGAGTAGCCCCAACACAACGGCAAGAATAAGGTGTCGCCCGTCGGGCGCAAGATAGCGCAGCACGCGTAAGTAGAGCCGTGTGTTACTCGCTTTTGCAGGTTTAGCCATACCGCAATATCTCAATTTTCACACAATCTTTTTGATAGCGGCAGCAAAAGACAGGCGACACACTCGCCGCTGTACGCTTCGCCTATTTGCTTTTCGCCTATCGCATCACGGCACCACTTTGACGCCACGCCAGAATGCCACATATCCTTTGATTCGCTTCGCATGCTCCTTTGGGTCGGGGTAATACCATGCGGCATCTTTGTTGACCTCACCATCCACCACTACATCGTAGTAGCTCGCTACGCCTTTCCAGCTGCAGACTGTTTTTAAGTCGCTCTCCCTAAGAAATTCTTTTCGGACGGACTCTGGCGGAAAGTAGTGGTTTCCCTCCAGCTCAATCGTTTGGTCGCTTTCTGCAAGCACCTGATTTTTCCAAATTGCTTTCATCGCTGAAGTGCAAGTTTGACTGCTGCAGCAAAAACCAGTTTCGCTTTGCCACAACGCTGCTACGCTTCTTAGCGTTTTTTGTTGTGTTCGCATCTCCTGCTCAGTTCTCTCTAACTTTTATTACTTTTGCGCTTTGTGAAGCCAGAGTTTTTTCCTATTATTGCAGCCCTTTCCCCGAGGGCAATTGTTCAGGGAAAGACAGTTTTGAGCAGATTTCGTTAACCATAAAACCCGGCGTTCCTCCTCTCTGGGAACAGCACCGGCGAAAAACAAGAGAGAAAGGATAATCTGAATGGCAGAAACGCAAGTCGCTGAAGCAACGGCTCAACACGATAAAGCAAATGGCAGCACTGCAGCAGCAAGCGATACGGTGAAGACAAAGAAGCCCACCCGTGTTCGATTCTTTGCTGACTATCAAGATGAAGAATTGAAGCGGCTGGAATCAATGTATTCTGAGACGCTCAGCGAACTCACTGAGGGCGAGATTGTAAAGGGACGGGTGGTGCATATCTCCGACAAGGATGTCTCTGTCGATGTCGGCTTCAAGTCTGAGGGCATCATTCCTCTCATTGAATTCCGTGACCCCAGCGAGCTTAAAGTAGGCGATGAAATTGAAGTCTATCTGGAAAGCATTGAAGACAAGTCAGGGCAGCTTATTCTCTCTAAGCGCAAAGCGGACGCGTTACGGATTTGGGAGAAAATCTACGAGTCGCTCGAGAAGGGCACGACCATTATGGGCAAAATTGTTGCACGCGTCAAAGGCGGTATGACCGTCTCACTTAGTGGCGTCGAGGCCTTTTTGCCCGGGTCGCAAATCGATGTCAAGCCTGTGCGTGATTTCGATGCGCTGGTGGGACAAACAATGGAGTTTCGGGTCGTCAAGATTAATCCTCTTACGCAAAACATTGTCGTCAGCCACAAGGTTATCCTCGAAGCAGAGTATGAAGCCCGCCGCAAAGAAATGCTGGCTAACATCAAGGTGGGTATGGTGCTTGAAGGCACTGTGAAAAACATCACCGACTTTGGCATTTTCGTCGATTTGGGTGGATTAGACGGCCTTGTGCACATCACGGATATTACTTGGGGGCGCATTACACATCCCTCCGAAGCCGTTAAGCTTGATGACCCAATCAAGGTTGTAGTAATCGGCTACGACGAAGAAAAGCAGCGCGTCTCGCTGGGAATGAAGCAACTGACGCCGCATCCGTGGGAGAATATTGACGCCAAGTATCAAGTCGGTATGAAAGTGAAAGGCAAGGTGGTCTCAATTACGGATTACGGCGTATTTGTTGAAATTGAGAAGGGCATTGAGGGGCTTGTGCACATTAGCGAGATGAGCTGGACTCAGCACATCAAGCACCCCAACCAGTTCGTCTCTATGGGGCAGGAAGTCGAGTGCGTCATTTTGAACATTGACAAGGAGAATACCAAACTCTCGCTTTCAATGAAGCAAGTGGAGGCTGACCCATGGCTGAAGCTGGCTGAGAAATATGCCCCTGACACAATTCACAAAGGCATCGTGCGCAACCTTACGGATTTTGGGGTCTTTGTAGAACTCGAGCCCGGCGTTGACGGTCTTGTGCATATCTCAGATCTTTCTTGGACAAAGAAAATCCGTCACCCCGGCGAGTTGGTTAAGAAGAATGATGAAATCATGGTCAAGGTGCTTAAAGTAGATGTCAAGGCACGACGTATTGCACTGGGACACAAGCAAATCACAGAAGACCCCTGGCCTACCTTTGAGGCTGCTTATACCGTTGGCACTGAGACCAAAGGCAAGATTACTCAAATCATTGAGAAAGGGGTGGTTGTCGAGCTGCCTCTGGGCGTGGATGGCTTCGTGCCCGCTTCCCATCTTTTGCAAGGTGGCGTACGCGACATTCACTCTTCATTCAGAATCAATGATGAACTGCCTCTGAAAGTCATTGAATTTGACAAAGAAAATCGCCGCATTATTCTCTCTGCTTTGGAGTATTTCAAAGGCAAAAGCAAAGAGGAAATCGAGGAGTATATGCGTGCGCATCCTAACGAAAAACAAAAGATTCAAGAAGCCTCGGCAGCACTTGATGTGCCGCCCGCGGCAGAGTCTGCACCAACTAAGCCTGAGCAACCTGAGTAGCGTAGCACAGTCTCGGGCGGACTCTCAGTCCGCCCTTCTTGTTTCAAGTTAGCCGGCAGAAAGACCAATAGGCTCACGCAACTGCTGCGCATCACAGACTACATTCCTCTTAATACTCTCTGTTTAGCAAGGCTTTCTCAATTTTGTTTTGCTGCGGCTTTTTGTAACTTCACAGCCCAATTTTACTACACAAAATGGCAATTGAGGTAAGCCTTGTGATACTCACTCACATCACCCTCCTGAGCAGGGAGTTTCCTTTCTTCAAACATACTTCCAGTATTTAACTATGACAATTCAGCAAAGTCTCTATAAGGAACCTGCACCGATCAAGGATAAAGAGAATCCCTTTGAGTCCATGATGGCGCGCTTCGAGGTTGCGGCACAAATTTTGAACCTCGAAGAAGGGGTCTATGAGTATCTCAAAACTCCCGTCAAGCAAATCATCGTCTCTATCCCAATTCAGATGGATAGTGGCAAGATTGAAGTCTTTGAGGGCTATCGCGTCATTCACAACGATACGCTTGGACCGTCGAAAGGAGGGATTCGATATGCGCCTGATGTAACTTTAGATGAAGTTAAAGCCTTAGCCGCATGGATGACTTGGAAATGTGCTATCTTGAACCTACCCTTTGGCGGCGCAAAAGGTGCGGTGAAGTGTGATCCCTCCAAGCTCACGCAAGTGGAAATTGAAAAAATTACGCGCCGCTACACAGCCAATCTTATGTCTGTCTTCGGACCTGATAAAGACATTCCTGCCCCTGACCTCAATACAAATGAACAGACGATGGCTTGGATTATGGATACCTACTCTATGCATGTGCAGCGCACGGAAAATGCAGTTGTTACTGGCAAGCCGATTATTCTGGGCGGGTCTTTGGGTCGCAAGGAAGCCACAGGTCGTGGGGTGATGATTTGCACCTTAGCGGCAATGGATAAGCTGGGTATGTCGCCCACAAGTTCTACCGTCGTGGTGCAAGGCTTTGGCAATGTTGGCTCCGTTTCGGCAAAATTGCTCTACGAACAAGGTTGCAAAATCGTAGGAATTAGTGACATCACGGGTGGCTACTACAACCCAAATGGGTTTGATATACCCAAAGTGATTGAGTATGTGCAGAAGAATAAATCGCTGGCTGGGTATACGGAAGGCGACCCTATTACGAATGAAGAGCTTCTGGAGCTACCATGCGATGTGCTGGTGCCTGCTGCGCGCGAAGACCAAATCACGGCGCGTAATGCTCACAAACTTCGCTGCCGCCTGATTGTGGAGGGCGCTAATGGACCGATGACAGCTGATGCTGAGCCGATTGTTTCCGATAGAGGCATTCACACCGTGCCCGATATCTTAGCGAATGCGGGTGGTGTCACGGTTTCGTACTTCGAGTGGGTGCAAGATAGGCAAGGTTACTTCTGGTCGCTTGAGCGCGTCAACCGCCGCTTGGAACGCGCCATGCGTAATGCCTTTGAAGCTGTCTATCAAACAGCCCAAGCATACAAGCAAACCTTGCGCATCGGGGCATACATTTTAGCTATTGATAAGGTCGCCAAGACACTCAAGCTGCGTGGCATTTATGCCTAAACATTACGAAAAGTAGCTTCAGGCAATTACTTTTTGTAACAACTCTTTCTTGAAGTGTGCAAATTCAGCAAGATTTTGCAGGGAAAAGTTTGGCACGGTTTTGGATGTTAGCACTGGTAGAGATAACGCAAGTTATCTCCGTGTTTTTGTTTTGGGTGATGAGGGGGGGCATACTGGGCAACCAGTATGCCTTTAATTTTTTCCGAAATTTCCCCCAATCTCTGGCAGAATAATTGTAAATTTGCCGTCAATCGAAGGCAAGCGTAACCTGACGCAATCGCTGTACACTATGCGAATTATTTTCTTTACAGGGAAAGGTGGGGTTGGAAAGACCAGCTCAGCAGCTGCTACGGCTCTACGCTGTGCAGAGCTTGGCTACAATACGGTTGTGATGTCTACTGACCCAGCCCATAGCTTAGCTGATTCACTTGGCGTGCCGCTTTCTGGAAAGGTGCAAACTGTTCTGCCACGGCTTGATGCTGTCGAGGTCGATCCTTATGTTGAATTGAATGAAAACTGGGGTGCGATTCGCGATTTCGTGGCAAGCCTTCTCATCACGCTCGGCGCTGAAGAAAGCATCGCTGGCGAACTTGCTTCTATCCCTGGAATGGCCGAACTGTTTAGCTTATTGCGCTTGCGTGATTTTTACAGCAAAGGGCAGTATGATGTCGTTGTCGTAGATATGGCGCCAACGGGCGAAACTTTGCGTCTGCTTTCACTGCCCGAAGTCTTGGCTTGGCTGCTGAAGGTTACGCGTGTCATTGAAAAATACATTATGGCGCCAGTGCTTCGTCCTATCTCGAAAGTCACTCCCGGTCTTGACAAAATTGTCGCCCCTGAGCACGTTGCGATGATGTGGGACCGCTCTTTAGACCGCTTGAAAGACATTCGCGAGATTATGGACAAAAAAGCCGTTACTTCCGCCCGCCTTGTCATGAACCCTGAAAAGATGGTTATTGCCGAATCGCAGCGTGCAATGACTTATCTTAACCTCTACGGTATGCATGTCGATGCCGCTATTGTAAACCGTGTTATCCCCGAAGAAGCCAAAGACGGCTACTATGCCGAGTGGTATGCGTCGCAAAAGAGATACTTAGAGATTATTGAGAATGACTTTTCACCGATGCCTATTTTTAGAGTGCCCTTATTTAAGAGCGAAGTTACAGGTATTGACCGCCTTCGGCTTCTTGCAGAGAAACTTTATGGCGATGTTGACCCTGCAAAACTGCTCTATGAAGAAAAGCCGATTGCAATTCGTCAAGAGGAACATGGCGCCGTGCTGCGCTTAAAACTCCCTTTTGCTCCGACTGACAAGATTCAGCTCTCACGCTTGGGTGCAACGCTCACTTTGCGTGTTGGCACACGATACCGCGACATTGTGCTGCCTGACTCACTAGCAGGCTTAGAGCCACAAGAAGCCCTCATGCTTCAAGATGGGTATCTGGAAATTAAGTTCGTGCAGCCTGCGCTGGCTGAAGCTCCATCAGCAAGATAACCCCTAAGTACGCCGCTTCAAAGCAAGCATATTACACCACGTTGCTCACTACTTTTGTAGTGCCACAGCGCCGCCTATGTTTTTGATGCGGAAGTTTTGGCGGTGTGGATTAACTTTGCCAAAGTCTTCACTCGGGTCTCTAACGCAAATTTTTTCAGTTATGTCTCGCGCTAAAACAGTCAAGCACATATTTGTAACGGGTGGTGTGGTTTCATCGTTAGGTAAAGGCATTATGTCTGCCTCGCTTGGTGCTTTGCTTAAAGCTCGCGGTCTGCGCGTTACAATTCAGAAATATGACCCCTACATTAATGTAGATCCCGGAACTATGTCGCCCTACCAACACGGCGAGGTCTATGTAACGGACGACGGCGCAGAGACGGACTTGGATTTAGGCTACTACGAGCGCTTTCTCGATGTTGTAACCTCGCAAGCGAACAACGTCACAATGGGGCGCATTTACAAAGACGTAATTGATAAAGAGCGGCGAGGTGATTACTTGGGTGTAACAGTGCAAGTTGTGCCTCACGTGATTGATGAAATCAAGCGCAGAATGTTGGAATTAGCTCATACTGGCAAGTATGATATTATCATCACCGAAGTAGGTGGGACGGTCGGCGATATTGAAGCCTCTCCTTTTCTGGAAGCAATGCGACAACTCAAACTGCAGCTCGGGGCTCGCAACCTTATCAACATTCATCTGACGCTTGTGCCATTCATCAAATCGGCTATGGAGCTAAAAACCAAGCCGACGCAGCATAGCGTCAGAATGCTTTTGGAATCTGGCGTGCAGCCCGATATTCTCGTTTGCCGCAGTGAAAAATCGCTTTCTAAAGACATTAAGCACAAAATCGGTCTTTTCTGCAATCTCTCTGACGCTGATGTCATTAGCTTGCGCGATGCAGAGACAATTTACGAAGTGCCTCTCATTTTGCACGAGGAGGGCTTAGACAGCCTCGTGTTAAAAAAGCTCGGCGTGCGCAGCCAAACCGAGTGCGACCTCAGTGATTGGGCGGCTTTTTCGCACAAGGTTAAGTTTCCCAAAGATGGCACAGTGCGTGTGGCGCTCGTCGGCAAATACACGGAGTATCCTGATGCATACAAGTCTATTTTTGAAGCCTTTGTGCACGCTGGTGCGGCAAACGATGTCAAAGTGTTGGTCAAGCTACTACGCTCCGAAGACATTGAGGACGGGAAAATCACGATTGATGAGGCGCTTCGTGACGTTTCAGGTGTCTTGGTTGCCCCTGGCTTTGGCAGTCGCGGCATTGAAGGCAAAATTGAGGTAATCCGCCATGTGCGAGAGCGCAACATTCCATTCTTCGGCATCTGTCTCGGTATGCAATGCGCGGTTATTGAATTTGCTCGCAATGTTTGTGGCTTGGAGGGTGCAAATTCTACGGAGTTCCAGAAAAAGACAAAATACCCCGTGATTGATTTAATGGAGACGCAGAAGCACATTACAGAGAAAGGGGGCACGATGCGCCTAGGCAGTTATCCGTGTGTTCTGGAGGAGGGCACTAAGTCGTTCAAAGCATATGGAAAGCAGCTTATTACGGAGCGGCATCGACATCGATATGAGTTTAACAATCAATTTCGTGAGCTGTTTCAGTCAAAAGGTATGGTGCTGGCAGGGGTTTCGCCTGACAATGAACTGGTGGAGATTATTGAGCTGCCTTCGCATCGCTGGTTTGTGGGCGTGCAGTTTCATCCAGAGTTAAAATCACGCGTGCACAAAGTGCATCCGCTTTTTAACGCATTTGTAGCGGAAGCTAAAGCCTTCCGTGATGAGCGCCTTAGTGAAGAAATCAGTGAGGCAATGCAAACCGTGCCGAAGTGATGCCTGTGCTGCAAAAGCGTGTATGGGACATCTTAGATGTTGCGCCAGAAGGCGATCGACTTAGTCAGCTCGAGAGCGCTTTTATGCTCACGCTGATTTTGCTTAATGCTTTTGCAGTTATCTTGGGCACGGTCGAGTCAATTGAAGTAAAGTATGGCGTGTGGCTACACTATTTCGAGGTCTTTTCAATCTTGATTTTTACGCTGGAGTATGTTGGACGCTTGTGGTCGTGTGTGGTCGTCGAAAAGTATGCCCACCCGATTATTGGCAGGCTACGCTTTGCGCTGACCTTTGATTCCATTGTCGATCTTATCTCCGTTCTGCCATTTTATCTCTCGTTCCTTGTTATTGACCTACGCATTCTGCGACTGCTGCGATTTATTCGGCTGTTTCGCCTATTGAAACTCACGCGATATGCCACAGCACTGGTCTTGCTGAAAGAAACCTTTCGTTCTCGACGCGCAGAATTAGGCGTAACGGTACTTCTGTTGCTGGTTGTGCTCACAATTGCTGCAACACTGATGTATTTTGCAGAAAAAGATGCGCAGCCCGATAAGTTTAGCGACATTCCATCGGCGATGTGGTGGGCAGTGATTACGCTCACGACAATTGGCTATGGTGATGTGTTTCCTGTAACGATGCTTGGCAAGTTCATCGGCGGGCTTATTGCCGTCTTAGGGATTGGGTTCGTTGCGTTGCCAACTGGTATCATCAGCGTCGGCTTTGTGGAGGAACTGCGTGCATATCGCGAGAGGCTGAAAAAAGCAAAAATGGGTGCTTCTACTCCTGAGGCGCTGCAGTGCCGATGCCCACACTGCGGTAAAGAGATTGAGTTGCACTTGTCATCGCGCACATCGTAGAGATTCGTTGCAGCTGTAAGTGCTGGGCATATTCAGAAACTTGATTGGTCGGGGCAATGAGGTGGTGGTGCGGCTTAGCTTTGTTTGTAAGTGGGCTTTGTGCTATGCCCGTGCTTGTGCAGGCACAGTTGCGCCATAGCGGAGCGCCTATTTCTCCTATGTTTGATACAGCCGCAGTACAGCGACTGTTAGAGCAGGCGCGCTTTGCGTTTGAGCAGCGCAATTTCTACCGAGCAGATAGCCTTGCTCTGCTTGCCTTCCACATTGCTGAACGCCTACCACACCTTCGCCTACAAGCACATGCCTTGCGCCAAATTGGCATTGTGAAGCGTAACCTTGATGAATACGATACTGCCATTACCATTCAGAAGCGCGTGCTTGCCATAGCTGATACCTTAGGCGACGCTCACCTTCAAGCGATGACACAAGGAAGTCTTGCGCTGCTCTACCATAGCAAAGGTTTCTACGGAAAATCATTTGCCCACTACTTTGATGCACTGAGAGGCTACGAGCAATTTAACGACAAAGCAGGCATTGCGATTACTCTTAACAATCTTGCTACTCTATATGCTGACCGAAGCGCATACCACGATGCACTAAGATGCTACCAGCGTGCTCACCTTCTCTTTGAAGCCATTGGCGACACGATGAAAGCAATTAGCACAATGATTAGTATTGGCGATATGCTTCGACAAGTTGGTTATACCAAGCTAGCTTTAGACTCGCTGAAACGCTCTCTTGAGAAAGCAAATGAATTTGGCAATGTTCTCTTGATTGCCGATGCGATGACCGCTCTCGGTGACTTGTATATGCAGGAAAGTCGCTTGGCTTTGGCACTGGAGCATAAGCGCCGAGCTTTAGCCATCTATCAAGAGATGCAAGAGCGCTATGCTCAGGCTAATATCTTGCGAGAGATTGCGGATATTCTACTCGCTCAACGACAGCTTAGTGAAGCGCTTGCCTGTGCAGTAGAGAGCCGCGAGATTGCAAAGAGTATTGGAAACAGAACGCTGCTGAAGAATGCACTTTTTACGCTCTCAGACATCTATGAGTCTGCTGGCTATCCAACGCAAGCACTTCTTTCCTACAAGCACGCTCAGCAAATTAAAGATTCATTGCTCACGCTCGAAGAACAGCGGCGTACTGCAGAGCTGCGTGAGCAATACGAAACTGACAAGAAAGAACAGGAAATTGCTCTCTTGGAGAAAGAGCGTGCCCTGGAACGCCTTAACCGAGAACGCCAACGCGATATCTTCTTAGCGATTACAGGACTTTTGGCCTTGACCGCTGGTGTAGTCAGCATTGCACTCTATATCAAGCAGAAAAATCAAAAGCTGCTGGAAGAGAAAAACTGTCTTATTGCAGCACAAAAGGCGCTTGTAGAAACCCAGCGTGATGAATTAGCCGCTGCGAATCAGTTAAAGAACGACCTACTTGCGATTGCTTCGCACGACCTCAAAAATCCTCTTCAAACGATTATCGGTTTTGCATCACTGCTCAAAGAGAAAATTGCTACCGAGCACGAGGTTCTGATGATTGAGCGGATTGAAAGTGCCTCTAAGCGTATGCTGCACCTTATTAAGGAATTGCTTGATACTGCCGCCATAGAGTCAGGTAAGTTAGAACTCCATAAAGAACGGCTCAATCTTAATGACTTGGTGCAAGTTATTGCCGAACATAATCAACCTAATGCAACGCGTAAGCGTATTACTCTGCACCTGCACTTAGCTGGTGAAGCGCTTGTGCTCGGCGACCGTAGTCGATTGCAAGAAGTGATGGATAACTTGGTTAGCAACGCTATCAAATACTCACCTGAGGGTAAAAGTGTTTTCATCTCCACAGTGAATTTAGGGCAAAGCATTCGCTATGTTGTAAAAGACGAAGGTCAAGGTCTGTCAGAAGAGGATATGACCAAACTCTTCGGACGTTTTCAGAAACTTTCCTCTCGTCCTACGGGTGGTGAAAGCTCAACGGGTTTGGGTCTATCTATCGTTAAGCAGCTGGTTGAACTGCATGGCGGCAGAGTCTGGGCAGAGTCAGAGGGGAAAGGCAAAGGTGCTACCTTTTTTGTGGAGTTACCGAAGTTACTCCCTGAAGAGACATCCAACCCACTTAGTTAGTGGGTGCGGCGCTATGTTTTTTAAGCTCGAGTTAGAAGTGCAATTGTTCCGAAAGAGGCAAATAGCAGCATTGCAAGCAAAATTGTCATATCGCTAAGCCAACGCGCTGCATTTGGTGCATCGTCACGGTAGGAGCTGGCAATGACCATCACCGCCACGTTGTTGGAGAGCAAAAAGTAACTCACTTGCGGCAAGACACCAAAGTAAGTTGCTAAAAATAGCCCCAACCCTGACAGCGAACTGGATACCACAAGAAATACTTTCGTGCTGCAGAGCGAAAGCGTGTTTGCAATCGTCTTGATACCTGAGAGCATGTCGCCGTGCCGGTCTCGGATATCCCACATTACTTCAATGAAAAAGGCACATGTAAAGAGATACACCCAGCAAACCCATGCTCGCAAGGAAATTGGTTGATTGGCAAAAGCCAGTGGCAACACAATCATTGCAGTCGCCCAGTCAATCGGGGGCACAAGGTTTTTGATGATGTAAAGGTCTTTGAGTCGCTTTGCACCACCCACTGCTTGGGAGAGCGCTTCGGGAAAACATTTTTGATTATAAAGAAAACCGATTGCTGCAAGGAGAAATGTGATGAGAAAAGTCTGCCAGCCAAACTGCGCTGCAAGCACTAAGCTAACCAGTGTGGCTGCATAGAACAAGCAGTATGTGATGAAAAATGATTGCCGCTGCGCTGCACGGAGGTTCTCTGGCTGGTTATGTAAATCTTCCGCCACATCTGTCAATCGATTGTATTGGTAAATTGAGAGCGTGAGCAAGAAGACTGTTAGAAGGCACTGCCAGATAATAGGCACACCGAAGTAAATCGCCCATGTTGCAGCACCTAATGCGGCAAGCGTCGCCAGATGCAGTTTGTTTCGGAAAATGAATTGGAGCACCGTGCGCATAGAGCCAGTTTTTTAGAGCCTCCAGAGGCAAAGTGTTTCTCATAGATGCGCCGAAGAATAGCCAATTCTAACGACGAAAGCAAGCGCAGCGGATTAGAGATGGCGGTCACTGAGGGCTTCAACCTTGCCCACTTCATTTTGCTTTCTTTCAAAGGGAGATTGTTCGACTGTATCAGAATCGGGTGGGGGTACCAGCCTACCTAAACTTGCACAGAGCGGCTCTTTTTAGTCGTTCATTTATGAACATTGCTAAAGCTCGCAATAGCAGCGTCGACGGAATCGAAAGTTTGGAAGACCTGCACCAGCTTGGTAATGATAAGCAGATTTTTGATGCGTTCTGCAGGGTTGGCTAAGCGCAGATCACCGTTTGCATTGCGCACAGTCGTTAGCGCAGAGGTCAGCATACCTAAGCCAGATGAATTCATATAGCCCACTTTGGCTAAATCAATCACCAGCTTTTTTTGTCCAGAGGCAATCAGCTCACGCAGACGGTTATGTAGCTCATTTGCATCGGGACCGCCTAACATATCCCCATTAAGCGTAATAAGGGTTACATCACCGATGGTTTTTTCTGAAAATTCCATATTGCAGAGCGGTTAAGTTAGCCACGCAGTTTTAGTTTTCCACCCGTGCGCAACTGCCAATCCAATACCAGTGGCGCAGCGATAAACACCGAAGAGTATGTCCCAATCAAAATTCCAACGCCAATTGCAAAGGCAAATCCACGAATCGTCGGTCCTGCAAAGATAAATAGCATTACCACGGTCAGCAGCGTAGTGGTAGAAGTAATAATGGTGCGACTTAACGTTTCATTGAGGCTATCGTTAAAGATTTTCTCGTAAGGCTCATTGCGGCGGATTTTGATGTTTTCCCGAATGCGGTCATACACCACGACCGTATCGGTAATTGAATAGCCCACAATAGTTAGAAAGGCTGCAATAGTGCTCTGGTCGACTTCCAGTGGCATTGCGTTAAACAGCCCACCCAGCAAACTAAACAGTCCGGCTACAATTAACACATCGTGAAAGATGGCGATGACACCTGCTGCAGCAAACTTGAACTCAAAGCGAATCCCTACATAAATCAAAATCATTGCCAGCGCCCCTAAAATTGCATTGATGGCGGCACTGCGTAAGTCGTCTGCAATGCTTGGCCCCACTGAGTCTATGCGCAGAATCTCGTGCGGATTGTCCTTGAAGTCACGCCGCAATATGCGTGACAGCGTGCTTTGCAGCTCGTTCAAATCACCCTTAAAATCCGTTGTCAGGATAATCTCTCGTGGTGAGCCATACTCCTTGATTTGCCCACCGATACCCTCGCTGAACACGGTGGCACGGATTTTCCCAATTTCAACAGGATTCGCAAAGCCAATCACCACCTCTGTGCCTCCTTTGAAATCAATACCTAATTCAAACCCTCGCACGATGATAGACGCTAGCCCAATTATGATAGCGGTCAGCGACGCATAGTATGCCACTTTCCGCTTGCCGATGAAGTCAAAGTTTGGTCGTTCTAAAAAGCGCATAGTTGGTGTAGAGAAAGCGGTTCCGAAATCCTCGGTGTGCTGGATTACCCAAAGCTAACGGCACTGACCTTATTGCGCTCGAGCATCCAGTCAAATGAAATCTTCGTAATGACCACGGCGGTAAAGAGACTGGCAGCAATGCCAATCATCAGCGTTACCGCAAAGCCTTGAATTGGGCCGATGCCAAAGGCATAAAGTAATGCCGCTGCACCGAAGGTTGTAACATGTGAGTCAAGGATGGCGGAGAAAGCCTTATCGTAGCCGATTTCAATCGCCAGCTTCAGTAACTTTCCTTTGGCACTTTCTTCTCGCACACGCTCGAAGATGAGCACGTTTGCATCAACTGCCATACCAATAGTAAGCACTAAGCCTGCAATCCCGGGCAGTGTGAGCGTGGCGCTAAAGCCTGCAAGGAATGCAATCACAAAGAGCACATTGAACACGAGCGCAAAGTCAGCAATAAAGCCTGCAGCGCGATAGTAAAGAATCATAAACAGCGCAACGACAAAGAAACCTGCAATGACTGAGTATAATCCTGCCCTAATTGAGTCTTCGCCTAGTGAAGCGCCGACTGTGCGCTCCTCTACGATTCGGACAGGGGCAGGCAGCGCTCCTGCTTTCAGCACAATCTCTAAGTCGCGTGCTTCTTCTGCACTGGCTAAGCCGTTAATCACCGAGCTGCCATTCGGAATTTTTGACTTAACTACTGGTGCGGAAAACACGACGCCGTCGAGCACGATTGCAATTTGCTTGTCAATGTTTGCGCCAGTTACGCGAGCCCAAGTGCGTGTGCCTGCGTCATTCATTTTCATCGTAACCTCGGGGCGAGAGCCGTCAATGCTGAAGGTAGCGCGTGCATCTACAATTACGCCACCCTCTAACTCCGCCTCGCGCTTGACCGGATAGAGCCGATAGACATTCTCGCCTGCCTCATTCTGGAAGGGACGTGCGTCTGGCAAAAACTCTAAATCACCCGGAATTCGCTCACGCACATCGCTGCGATTGAGTAACGCGAGCACCTTTGGTTTTGCAGTTTCAGTTACAAACAGTGCGCCAGAGCGCGGGTCAATGATGATGCCATCGTCGGTGTCAGTTACTGCAAAGAGTGGATTTTCCTTCTTCAATTGCTCTTGTGATTTGAGCGAGTCAGGTAGTGCAGCCAGTGAGTCTGCTTTTGCCATCGCTACAGAATCTTTCGCCAGTGTCGTGTCATTCTGTCGGTTTAAGCGTGCCAGATATTTGTTTGCCTCGCTCAGCGCTTTGATTGCAATCTCAGGGTCGCGCACCAGTTTGAACTCCAGCTTGGCGGTGCCTTTCAGCAGTTTGCGCACGCGTTCCTTATCACTAACGCCCGGAAGCTCCACAATGATGCGTCGCCCACCTTTGATTAAAATGGTAGGCTCTGCCACCCCAAACTGGTCGACACGGTTGCGAATAATTTCTTTGGCACGATTGACGGCGTCCTCGACTTCTCTGTTTAGCTTCTCTATCACCTCATCATCGGAGTCGCGTAGGTCGTAGAAGTATCGACTCAGCCGAATTCCTCGTTTCTTGAACTCCTGCGCTATTAGCACAGGGATTTTCTCGTTGCTTGCCTCAGCTGCCGCCCGCGTTGCAGCGATGATGGAGTCGAAAACCATATCGCGGTTACGTGCTTTCAGCTCCAGAAGCTCCAACACATCGACTTCCAGCACGACATGCATTCCGCCTTGCAAATCCAAGCCGAGCTTGAGACGCTTTTCTTGCGCCGCTTCAATGCTCTTGCGATTCTCCTTTACGAAGGCAAGGCTATCTTCAGGTGAAGTAAACTCGCGTAGCTTTTTGTTGTAGAAGTAATCCTGCACAGTTGGGTAAAGAAACCACCCAGAAAGAAGAATGAAGGCAATAGTTAGACCGATGCGAAAGCCGTTGTTTTTCATTTGACTTAAAAAGCGGTGCCGCTCTGCAGCACCTTTGTCTTGATGCTGATTTGATGGTTAATTTTACCAACTCTGTTTGAAAAGGCTGCAAATATAGAAAGACTCGTCTCAAAGTCAAAGTATCGCCTCTCTTGCAGAAGTGTTGTATTTATTCAGACGGCTGCCACAAAAAGCGGCTCTCCAACTTTCCTTACTTTTCAACTGGGAGCGTCGCTGCAGGCGAGGCACGGTAGAGTAGTTTTTGCAAATCGTTCCAGAATAGTTTGCACAGAATTGCTATAAAGCCCAGTGCAGCAACCATCTGCCAAGTGATGCTACTGAAGACAATGGTCGAGAGCCACCAAAGCAGTGCAGCGGAAAACAGCGCTGCCCCAATTTTCCCCCACTCAAATGAATTCGGGTAGATGCGTTGCGAGAAAATGTAAGTGCCGATGGTCATCGCCAGTGCTCCTGCTGTGCCTGATGCTGCTGCACCCATCATTCCCCACAGAGGAATCAGTAGCAGGCAGAGCAGGAATGTGACCGCTGCCCCAATCGCTGTTACAATCGGCAGAGCTTCAGTTTTCTTTTCAATGAGCAGCCCTGCTGCAAGGTTGGTATGCACTATTTCAAAGACAGGTGATAAAAACAGCACGGGCAGCAGTGAGAGACCTACCCAAAATGGAGGTGGCAAGATATAAAACCGGCCAAACCAGTGCACCTGAATCAGATGTGGCACAAATAGTGCTGCCAGAAACGCAATTGTAATCATTGCTACTGATGAAAGCGTCATTACGCGGCTGAACAGACGCTTAGCTTCAGCGTCTGCAGCATGCTGTAAAAAAAATGGCTGCCATGCAAATCGGAACATCTGTATGACTAGCTGCAGCAGTGTTGCAAAGGCATATATGCGCATGTAGATACCCACCAGTGCTTCTGCAGTCATTGGTGTGCCGTAAATGCGCACGATGTCTTCAGGCGAGAGCCGTATTAAGATGTTGCGGTCAATGAAGTGAATCAGTGCAGCGGCTAATCCATTTGGCACAAAAGGCAAGCCAAAACGCAGCATTGCTCGAAAAAGCGTAGGTGAAAACTCAAGGCGAGACCATCGCATCGCTGGTAGCAGCCACACAACTGAGGTCAGCGAGCCAGCAAGGTTACCCAAAAATGCACCTGTCAGCCCCAGTTTAAGCCAGAGAAGAAAGACCAAGCTGCTCACTACCGTAACTAGAACATTCGTGAGTCGAATTAGGGCAAACTTGGCAGCGCGCCGCTCCTGACGCAAGCGTGTCATCGGAATAGTAATGAGCGTGTCCAAGAAAAGAATAAGCGCAGCCAGTCGCACATACTTTGCTGCGGTGCGCTCGAGGTGCATTGCATCGCAAAGTATGTCGGCAAAGAATGCAATTAGCAGAGAGAACGTCGCAGAGGTTACAAGATGTGAGAGAAACGGTGTTGCAAAGACCACTTCAAGCGACTCACCCTTTCTATTAGCCTCCGCAGCAAATTTGAGGTAAGCCTGCTCCATTCCATATGTGTAGAGAATCATTGCGAAGGCGATGTTGGTATAAATCAAGCCTTGAATACCATTCTCCTCTGGCGAAAGCAAGTTTGCGTAGAATGGCACAAGGAAATAGTTCAGCCCCCGTGCGATAACTGTGCTCACGCCGTAGATAGATGTCTCTTTCAGGAGTGCTTGAAGTTTTGCCAGCATTGCATGTCGGTCAAGAGTTCTGCACGGTCAGCGTTAATCTGCTTGACATTCATTCGGCAGAAACGTCATCTGCGTTTAGTTTGATGCCCGTTACGTCATCCAAAGTTTGATGCACACACTTTGGGCTTTGCGGTTGGTGAAGTGCTTTCCCGTTCGCCGTCTGCGAGCGTATGAGGCACAGCAAGCCTTTGAACAATTTCCATTGCCATATCTGTTGAGTTATGGAAGCCAGAGGGAATTAACGAAAAGTTTAGGGCAAAACGGAACAGAAAAGCGGGCTCATCACCCGCCTTTGCGTAACCCTGCTTGATGGCTTTACAACTCGCAACTGCCGCTGACGCACCCCAGTTCCTTCGCGCCTTCCGTCTCATCATCTTCTTCGTAGCAGACAATCTCCGCAAAATCCAGATTCGGCAACTTCGCCACGAGTTCTTCATACTTCTCTTTCGTGATGGCTTCGTAGGGCGCAAGCGCATAGACGTGATTGGTGCGCGGCAAAAACGACAAGCCGCCAATGATGTCCCAGTGCTTGTAGAGCCAATTGCCAACCTCCAACCACTCCTCTTCGCCGACGCTCACCGTAACCGATGGATTGTGTTCGGTGAAATTCGTCTTGACCAGTTTCCAGTGCTCCAACTGCTCTAACGCTGTGAGGTCATCGCGGTAAATTGCGCCTTCGGGCGCTTTGACAGGAAACTCCAGCACATAGGTCGTCGCCGAGCCGTCGACTTGTCCCACTTCGGGTTTGTAAGGGAACTTTTGGTCTTTGAGCATTTTGAAGAGCGGGTCGCTTGCCGAAATGCGAATGCGGCGAATGTAATACGGCGCGTGTCTGGGGTGCATTCCTGATGCGGCATCGACAAGTTGCGAAACCGTGCCCGATGGCTTGACGCAAGTAATGCATGTCGATGGGTTGATGCCAAATCGCTTGGCATACTCTTGATTGACCTTGATGGCTTCTTCTTTCAACGCGCGAAGAACTTCCGCATTGCGAACCGCAGGGCAATCCCACTGACCCGTAATCGACACGCCAAGCAAGCGCTCTTCTTCGCAGTTCTTTTTCCATTCGGGCGAAAGGTAGGGGAAGTTCGTAAGCGTGGCTTGATACGTGCCGAGAATCGTCGCAAG
>JANWWA010000018.1:0-52939 GCA_025056565.1 Chloroherpetonaceae bacterium
AAGCGCGATTCTTAAAGCATGCAAAGTACGCCTGAGACCTGTTTTGATGACAGCACTCGTTGCGAGTTTGGGATTTTTGCCGATGGCACTATCGACGAGCGACGGTGCGGAAGTTCAGCGTCCGCTCGCAACCGTCGTCATTGGAGGACTGGTCACTTCAACGGCGCTGACGCTCTTCGTCTTGCCAACGGTTTATGAGTGGGCGGAGCGGCGACGCAAACCAGCTTAGCAGCGCTACATGACCTATCAAGGGACTGCCGAAATGATGAACAAAAAAGTAAGGCGGGTGTGTAAGACCCGCCCTTATCGCTACGCTGCAAAGTATGCCGCAGGGCTTAGACAATTCCTTTGACCATTCCTGCCCAGTAGAAGCGAGGCAGCAGTTCCTTTTTCAAAACATACATATCAAATCGCTCTTTGGATTGGTCAAAGGGGAAGGTTTCTTTCGGCTTATTGCTGTAATCAAATTCAGCGAGCACCAGCTTGCCATAGCCTGTAACAAGCGGGCAAGAAGTATAGCCGTTGTAGGAAGCCGTCAGAGGTTCTCCCTTCATTGCGCTAAGCAGATTGGCAACCAAGACAGGGGCTTGCTTGCGAACAGCCGCACCAGTTTTTGAGGTAGGCAAAGCAGCGCAGTCACCTAACGAGAAAATGTTGGGATATTTGTTGTGTTGCAGAGAGTTGATGTGCACATCAACCCAGCCAGCAGCATTTGCAATAGGGCTATTCTTGATAAAATCAGGTGCAGACTGCGGCGGTGTAACATGAATCATATCAAACTCCACCCAAGTCTCAATGCCTTTGTTGTGCTCGCCAATGCCAACAAACCGTGCGCGCTTTCGCTCGCCGTCAATTTCCTCGAGCTTTTGATGGAAATTAAGCTTGATGTGCCCTCTCTCCACTACTTTTAGGAGCGTCTTTTCATACTTCTCTACAGCGAAGAGCCTTGTGCCGCCGCTCCAATACTGAATGTCAATGTTATCCAGCACACCGTGCTTGCGGAAGTAGTCGGCAGCGACATACATAATCTTGTGCGGGGCACCGCCACATTTAACAGGCGTATGCGGATTGTGGAAGATAGCTTTGCCTTTCTTCAAGTTCTTGATGCACTCAAAGGTGTACGGTGCAGTCTCAAAGCTGTAGTTGCTACATACGCCGTTTTTGCCAAGCGTCTCCTTCAAGCCTTTGACCTGATCCCAGTTGAGCTGAATGCCAGCAGCAACCACAAGGTAGTCATAAGTTACTTTTTTGCCATTGCCTAAGGTAATTTGGTTGTGCTCTGGCTCAAACGACACGCAACGTTCTTTAATCCAAGTTACGCCCTCTGGAATAACTTTGGCTTCTGGGCGAACAGTCTTTTTGACATCGTAGACCCCTGCGCCAACCAGCGTCCAAGCGGGCTGATAGTAATGCTTGTCAGATGGCTCAACAATCGCTATATCCAAATGACCATTGCTATGTCCATTGAAATGGTCATTGCTATGACCATTTGAGCGACCGTTGGTGTGCCCGTTTTTCTTCTGCTTGCGCTGCAGTAGTGCTGCAACTGTAACGCCGGCGGTGCCGCCTCCAACGATGACAATTTGATGATGCGTTGCCATATGTTCCTCCTGTTACTCCTGAAAGTTTGAATGATACTCGATTGAATAAAATGTGCGTCAAACTCGGTTGGTGACGGCTCACTGCAGCACGTTGTGCACTAACAGAACAAAAACAAATAATGTGGCGCAAGTCATTGAAGGACGGCTGACGGTTTTTACAGGACGAAAGGGAAACTTGGCGCAGGAGTAACTGCACTCGCATGATTACGGGCAGCAGAGCACATTGCTTTACTTTTAGAGACCGCATCACCATATGGCTTTATTACTACACGGCAAAATTATCCTCTCAAAGTCTCTACATCAAGCAATTGATTGACTGAAATAAAGATGAGAAAGATGGTTTGGTCGATTTTCTTCGTAAGATATGATTAAAAAAAGCTTAATGGTTGTAAGGGCGCTGTATGTCGTCCCCTTGTGATACGCAAACTGCACAAATAGTGTCAGAAACCTAATTTTTCTGAAAGGAAATCTTCAAAGGAAAAGAAACCGCGCTTGCCTTGTAGCCATTCTGCAGCTTGCAAAGCACCTTCGGCAAACCCACGACGGCTTTTAGCAGTGTGTCTAATTACAAGCTCATCAGCAGGGGAATCAATATGGAGGGTATGTTCACCAAAAACGCTACCGACACGGAGCGATGTAATCAGTAGCTCTTCTTTTTGAAGCGGTGTATCGGGCAAAAGTGCAGTGCGCAACGCTGTTTTTCTTGGCAGTGCAGCTAATACCTGCTCTGCTGCCTTAAGCGCCGTGCCACTGGGCGCATCTTTCTTGCGCGTGTGATGCGCTTCTGAGATAGCAATGTCAAATTCAGGGAAAGGCGCAATCAGTGATGCAGCAACCTTTGCAAGACGCAAGAAGAGATGAACACCAAGTGAAAAGTTCGCAGCATAGAGTAGAGCGCCATCTGCGCCTTCCACTTGAGCTTTTACCTCACTGAGATGATGATACCAGCCTGTTGTGCCAACTACAATAGGTCGATTCGCTGCAAGCAACACAGGCAGATTTTGAAGAAAGGCTTTTGCATTTGTAAAATCAATCAGCGCATCGGCATTGGCAAGCATATCTGGCTGCAAGACATCTTTGGAGCTAAGTGCAGCAAGAATTTGATGTTGAGGAGTTTCAGCAATTATTGCCGCAATCGCTCGGCCCATCTGACCATTGCCAACGAGAATAATCTTCATTGGTATGCAAAACTTATGTTAGAATTTTTATCTTTACAGCCCACCCAAAATAGGTGAGCGGATAGATTTATCCGCATCTAAAATGGAGAGGTCGCATAGTGGTCTAGTGCGCTCGCCTGGAGAGCGAGTAGGGTGTGACAGCCCTCGCGGGTTCGAATCCCGCCCTCTCCGCTCCCCATGAGCTGCCTAAGGTGGCATCCGTTCTAAGTTTCCGAAATCTGGTTGCAAAACAAGGGTGTCAGAAAGCAGTTAGGAAAGACGTAGTGCTAAGCATAACCTTCTCCCCTTTGGAAGAGAAGGCTACTGGGAAACTGGAAAGGTTCATCTCTGACGCAAGGTTTAGCTTAGAAATTTACCTGCACACCGCCGATAAGTCGGAATGGGTGTTGCGGCGCACCTTCGGGAAATTCCACAGCTGCTGAGCCAGCTAGTCCTTCAGGACCAGCACCTAAATTCACCGTGCGATAATTCTGGTTCAAAGCATTGAGCGCACGCACCACAAGCGAGATGCCAGAAATAACCTCATAGCGTGCTGTCACATTGAGCAGCACATAACCTGGGATTGTCTGGCGAAAACGACTGCCTGTCGTTTGAATTTGCCCTGGATTGTTAGGGTCTGGCTCAGGCTTGAAGGCAGAGCCTTGCTGCGGATGAGTGCGTTGCTCACTGGTGACAATAAGGCGCGGTGAAATCGAAAACTTGCCAAGCACCACATCGCCGCCAAGTCGGAACATCACGGGTGAGATACCCCCAATTTGCCGCTTAGTCAGCCGCCCTTGATTCGGGTCAAAGACTTCTACTTCACCTTCAATGAGACTGAGCGCTGCGTAAAGATTGAGGCGTGTGCCTTCCCCAAAATTGCGCACATAGTCAAGTTGCAGCGTGCCACCAAAATTGGTTTGGTTGCCTTGATTGACAATGCTTTCAATGTAACCAACAGGGAAACGGAAGCCCGGCACAGGATAGAAGCCATCTACAGGGCTAGGCGTGGCGGGATTGCCTTCGTAGAGACCATTCGGCACAGCAGCGACTTGGCTGAAGAGACCATTAAGCAAGTTGTAGTAGCCATTGAGCGTTAGGCTAAGGTCACTGGTCAGACCGATGCGGGCACTGCCCTCAAAAGTTTGAATGCGCTGCGGGCCTAGATTGGGATTGGCGAGGCGGAAAAATGCAGAGATGGTTTGCCCGCCTGCATTGAAAAACGTGCCGAATTCATCATATGCGGAAAGTGGAGAAGGCGCAAGAAATGCTTGTCCATACAGGGCTTTAAAAGTCAGTCGTTCACTGGGACGAAATACGATGCCTAAGCGCGGACTGACAATCCAGTTAAAGCGAGAGTCGTTATCGAGCCGTGTGCCTAGCGTGAAGATGAGCGACGGAATTGGTGAGTACTGGATATTCACAAAGCCACCGAAGTTGCGATAGCTCAGGCGGAAAATTCTGGCCGGCACGCCATTTGGAGCTCCGGGCAAACCAATGCTGTTGACAATTACAGGCTGCTCATCAAACTTGCCACTGTAAGGGGATTGCAGGTCGTGTCCTCGTGGAATTGCAAAAAAGTCTTCATATGTCAGGCCGCCTGAAAGTGTCAATTCATTGCTAGCCGTCCAAGAAATTAGCTCTTCGAGCTTGGACATTCTGCCGTGAGAGAACAGGTAAGCCGTATTCATTCCCGTGTAGGCATTGCGAAAATTTGAGCGGTTATCTAAGTCATATTGGCTGTAAATTATGAATGAAGTGCTTATCAAGTTGCTAGTGAGGTATGCGGTAAAAATGCTGTTAAGCATCGTGATGCTATGCCCGAAAAAGGAGTCTCGGTTGTAGACAGCGTTGTTTGGCTTGTTTGCTGTGGTTGAGGGATTAAAAGAGCTATTGCGGAAGAAATTGAACCGGACATTTTCGCGTGGTTCGCTAATTTCCAGCATGGCATGCACGGCATATGCAGAGAGCGGAAACTCAATGCTGGTGGAGAGCGGTTGCGTAGAACTTTGCGGGAAACCTAAGTCCGTCGGAAAGCGGTTTCTCCTTAGAAAGTCCTCAATACCTTCGTTCCCAACGCGGAAATTTTTGATAGCGTCAAGCAGCGGTTGCTGGTCATAAAAATACTGTGCCGAGACAGTGAAATTCACCATATCGCTCAGCTTTGCGCCTGCTGAAAGATTACCGATGTAGGTGTTGAACATTCCGCCTTGCACGGAGCCAGTAAGGAAATTGCCTTCGGCTTTGCGCGTTACGATGTTGATAACCCCTGAGAGAGCGTCTGCACCATAAACTGCGGACGCAGGGCCATAGACGATTTCAATTTGCTTGGCAAGGTGCACAGGATAATTTTCCATTACAGGAATGATGTCGTTGGTCGGTGAAGAGATGCGCACGCCATCGAGCAGAATGATGAACTTGTCCATTCCGAAGACGCCGCGCACCTGCACATCATGTTGCCAGCGTGGGTCGTTGTGAGTCTCAATTTTGTAATCTGGCTGATCCATCAAGACGTCTAAGAGCGATTGATAAGCACGCAAGCGAATTTGGTCGGCTGTAACGATGCGCACCGTTGCAGGCGCATCACTGGATTTCTGTGCCGAGCGCGTTACGGAGACGACTTGCAAGTTTTGCAAATCTTCCAAACTCAGCCCCTGAAAGAGTGAAGAGTCAACTTGAGCAAATGTCGCTCTCTGCAAGAGAAGCAAAAGCAAAATGGCAACGATGGCAGGCCGTTGTTTCATCATAGCACTTGGGTTTTTTAGTTTTTTAATTTTTGAAGGGTTTCAGCCGCAGGGTAAATATAAGACTTGCTTATAAAGCAACTGTTAATCTTGCTCACAAAATGGCAACAGTCTTTCGCTCTGCTGCATGCGTGGCAGCTTGGGTAATGCTATGGCTGGTTTGCAGCGTAGGTGCGTCTGCAAAGCATCCCAGTAAGCCGTTTGATAAGGTGCGCAAGACCGTGATGGAGGCAATCAAAGATAGTGCCTTCCCGTCTGCCGTTGTCGCCGTGATGCAGAACGGTCGCGTTCTGTTTCACGAAGCGTTTGGGCACCTCACTTACGACACGCTCTCGCCACGTGCCGATACAAATACGATTTATGACCTCGCCTCTGTTACAAAGGTGCTGGCAACCACGCTCTCCATCATGCGGCTCTACGATGAAGGCAAGCTCTCGCTGATGGACCCAGTGGCGAAATTCATTCCAGAATTTGCAACTCACGGCAAAGAAAAAATCTTGCTGCGTAATCTACTCATTCACGATTCAGGCTTAATTGCCTTTCGCCGATATAGCCAATTTTGCCCAAATGCAGATTCAGCGCTAAGGCACATTTTCAGCGACACGCTCATTAAGCCAGTTGGTGATAGCACAATTTATAGCGACCTAAACTTTATCTTGCTGGGTGAAATTGTGCGCCGCATTACAGGCAAGCGTCTTGATGCATACTTTGCCGAAACCTTTGCACAGCCGCTTGGACTACGCAATACCTTTTTCAACCCACCTGATTCTGTGCTCTACCGAGTTGCGCCAACTGAGCCTGACTGCACTTGGAAACTCCCCTTCAAGCGACCGCTGGTGCATGACCCAAACGCAGCGCTCTTCGGAGGAGTCTCAGGGCATGCAGGACTGTTCTCAACCGCCTCTGACATTCTCATAGTGATGTGGATGATCATGAACGGAGGCAAACAGAACGAGAAGGTATTCATTAAACCTGAGACAGTTCGGCTTTTTACAACACGCGACACCGTGCATCGTATTCGTGCCTTAGGTTGGGATGTGCGCACAGCAAGCGAGAACACCTCAACAGGCAAGTACTTTTCAATGCAAAGCTATGGACATCTCGGCTTTACAGGCACAAGCGTTTGGGTTGATCCCACGCGTAACCTTTGCGTGGTGTTCTTGACAAATCGAGTCTATCCAACATCGGCAAACAACAAGATTCGTGCTGTGCGCCGACTGCTGCACGATGCCGTCATTGAAAGCCTTGATGAACTGGCTGAGAAAAAAACTGGAAAGTCGAGGCAAAAGCGATAAATTTGAGCCTAATAAAAACAGGGGGGTCTAACTATGCGCCTTGCTTTAGTTTCACTGTTCTTTTTGCTTCTGACTCTCGGCTGCAGCAAGCCAGAGCAGCCGTCACCAAATGGAAAGTTGCAAAAAGTCAGTTTCTCGGTGGAAGGAATGGTTTGCACCAGCTGTGAGCAGTCAATTCAGACCAAACTTGCAAAATTGGACGGCGTAAGGTCAGTTGAAGCCAGCACGGCAAAGAAATGTGCAGTGGTAGAGTTTGATGCCTCAAAAGTAAGTGAGCAAGAGCTCATTGCGACAATTGAATCTTTAGGCTATAAAGCTACTTGCGTAGCAGAATCTCACTAACACTGTCTTTTACCGATATGCAGAAGGATAACTACTACAAGGGCTTATTTGTAGGCACGCTGCTGGGTGCAGCAATTGGCACTGTTCTCGGAATGCTGTTTGCACCCCGTCGTGGCGAAGAAATGCGGCGTGTGCTCTTTCGCCGCTTAGATGAAAGCTTGCAGGAAGGAAGCATCGTTAGTGTGCGACCTGCGCTTGAGATGCCTGTGCCGAATGCCATCCCACCTAAGGAAGGCGCAGAGCCACCCGATATTGAAAATGAAGCCAAGCAGCGAGCAGAACAAATTGTGCAGGCTGCACGATACGAAGCCGATCGCTTGCTCCGAGAAGCCAACTCCATTTTGCGCGAAGCAAAGTCGCTGCGTAATAGCAACCCGAACTAAAGTTTGTGGTCAATGCTCGCATTCATCGGTCATCACCTTGAAAAGCCATCACGGCAAAGCAACCATGTCGTGTTGCTCTTGCATGCTTTTCCACTTTCAAACGAGATGTGGAAACCGCAGCTTGCTGCGCTGAGCGAAGCGGGCCACAGTGTGCTGGCGCCAAATGTGTATGGAATTGGTGGCTCTGAGCCACGCACCGATTGGACAATGCGGCACTATGCTGAAGCGCTCCACGAATTGGTAACGCGCTTTGGCTTTACATCCGTCTCGCTAATCGGCGTCTCAATGGGCGGCTATCAAGCCTTTGCATTCCAGCGTCGCTACCCCGATATGGTCGCATCAATGATGCTTTGCGACACACGTGCGGATGCAGACACCGACGAGGCTCGCAACCGACGCTTTGAGTTTATTGAAGCCTTAAAGCAAAACGGCATCTCTGAAGCCAAAGCCAGAATGATTCCTAAGCTGCTGGGCAAAACCACACACGCTGAAAATCCTGAGCTGGCAGGACAACTTTCAGTCATCATTGAGCGCCATCG
Source organism: Chloroherpetonaceae bacterium (assembly GCA_025056565.1). Classification (NCBI taxonomy): domain Bacteria; kingdom Pseudomonadati; phylum Chlorobiota; class Chlorobiia; order Chlorobiales; family Chloroherpetonaceae; species Chloroherpetonaceae bacterium. Next base: position 8,062 of record JANWWA010000018.1, read on the forward strand.
CATTGAGCCAGTGATTGAGCAGCTCAAAGCCCTTGCACATCGTCCCGACTCTACCTCGCATCTGTCATCTATTCATTGCCCAACACTGGTCGTCGTAGGTGAAGAAGATGAACTCACGCCGCCTGCGCTAGCAAAAAGCATGGCTGAGAAAATTCCAAATGCACAGTTGGAGATAATCCCCAAAGCCGGGCACTTGCCTAATCTCGAGCAACCTGAACGCTTCAATGAGCTAATGCTCAAACATTTGCAAAAATTAACCTTTGCCAATGCTTGAGTTTTTTCTTCTTGAAGGCACATCGTATCCCTTCACATTCGAAGCGTTTCTGCTAACCTTTATTCCACTCTTTGTTGCAATTGATGCGCCGGGCACGTTGCCCCTTTTCATTGGGCTGACACAAAGCTTGCCAGAAAAAGTCAAACGTCGTCTGACTGTGCAAGCCGTGCTGACTGCACTGGTCATCTCGCTTATCGTGATGGTGGCGGGCAAAAACATCTTTGCCTTTCTGGGCATCACAATTTCTGATTTCCGCATCGCAGGAGGAATCATCCTTCTTTTTTTAGCGGTGCAAGACCTTACCACATCTGACGTAGATGAGTCCAAGAAACCAGCTGACCCAACCAGTATCGGCATCGTGCCAATCGGCATTCCACTCATTATCGGTCCTGCCTCACTTACAACGATTCTGATTTCAGGTGAAGCACACGGCTGGCTAATGACGGCATTAGCGTTGGCACTAAACCTCTTTATTGCATTCTTGCTGTTTTACTTCTCGGGCAATGTTGAAAAGCTAATCGGGCCGAATGGCGCAAAAGCAATTGCCAAGATTGCTTCACTCTTGCTTGCTGCAATTGCCGTGATGATGATTCGTGTCGGTGTTCTGGACGTGATTTCGTCGCAATTAAAGTTGTAAGGCACGAGGCGTGTAACGCTTCCGAAGAAAACCTACTTAGCAAACGAAGATAAGGCACTTTCAGAGCTGCTGGCTGACATAGATGCCGAGGCTGGATGCAAAGGCAAGACATAGACGCTCTTTTCTCCATCGGAAAATTGTATAGTCAGTCTATCGCCTGCTTGCAATTCAGCAGCGGAGCGCACAGGCGTGCCATCCTTAAGCACGATTGCGTATCCACGTGCAAGGATGTGGGAGGGACTCATTGCGTGAAGTTGCTTGACAGCACTGCTCAAGGCTGAGCGATATGCAGCAAGCTGCTCCGTAACGCAGCGATGAAGGCGATCTTCGGCAAAATCTAAGCGCTGACGCAGTGTGTCAAGGTCACGCAAAGGTCTATTGAAAGCGTATCCATCAAGAATAGCAGTAATGCTCTGACGGCGCTGGAGAATCGCATTCCTTAGCATCGTCTTAGCAGCAGAAAGAGACTGCTCGAGGTGTTGCAAAATTTCTTCTGCAGCAGGTGCCACAATTTCTGCAGCCATAGAGGGTGTGCTAGCGCGGCGGTCTGCAACAAAGTCGGCAATCGTGTAGTCGGTTTCGTGTCCAACGGCACTGATGATGGGAATCTCTGATTGAGCAATCGCATAAGCCAGCTCTTCGCTGTTAAAAGCCCAAAGGTCTTCAAGTGAGCCACCACCCCGTGCCAAAATCAAAACGTCAGGGCGAAGCAAAGAGCGATTAAAGTAACGAATGCCCGCAATCAATTCTCCTACAGCTTCTTCACCTTGCACTCTGGCAGGATAGAGCAGCAAACGTGCCGCTCTGTAACGCCGCCCTAAGATGGTTTTCATATCCTCAATGACGGCACCAGTGGGCGAAGTAATAATACCAATGCATTCAGGAAAGCGTGGCAGAGGTTTCTTGCGCTCTTCATTAAACAAGCCTTCTGCTTTGAGTCTCTCAAATAGGCGACGGAACTCTTGTTGCAAGTAGCCTTCGCCAACAGGCTTAACAGTTGTGCAAACCACTTGATAGCGTCCGTGCGGCTCATAGACCTGCACACTGCCTTGCACAATCACTTCTAACCCATCTTTCATCTCGAAGTTTAGCTGCATTGCCAGCGACCGCCACATTACCGCGCTGATTTGTGAACTAGCATCTTTCAGCGTAAAGTAGAGATGCCCCGACGCATGCTGCTTGAAATTGGAGATTTCACCACGCAGGTGCACCGATGGGAATTTTGTTTCCAAATTTTCTTTGATGAGCAAGGTCAGTTCGGTAACTGAAAGAGGACAGGCGGTGTATTCGTCAATCCTTGCACGGGGTATCATAGGTGTATGCGGTTTAGGGTGTTTCAGGCAGTTCCACGCAGCCTGTAAAGACGACTGAAGCACTGCCAGTGAGATAAACATGCTGTAGCGTTTCGTCAAACTCTACTTCAAGTGTTTCGCCACTTTGCACAAGCAGCGTGATATGCCGATGTGGTGCTTTGCCCAAGCGGTAGCTGATGACCGCCGCAGCAACGCAACCCGTGCCACAAGCTAAGGTTTCATTCTCGACACCTCGCTCAAAGGTGCGAATGCGTAGCACACTGTCCGAGACTGGCTCCACAAAATTCACATTTGTGCCCTCTGGAAAAAGTGCCGCGTTGTGCCGAATCTTTCGCCCAATCTGATTGACTTCGAGAGCTTCAAGCTGGGAAGTATAAATCACCACATGCGGCGAACCCGTGTCAACAAAGAAGCCTTCGTAGCCTTCGACAGAGAGAGCGTCTCTGAAGTTTTGAGGCGGTTGCATTTTGAGCCGCACGCGACTGTCGTCTAAGATAAAAGCATCGTAGCACTTACCATTGGCTTCGAAGGTAAGATGCATTTTCTGGATACCTGAAAGGTATGCAAAGCGAGCGGCACATCGCCCACCATTACCACACATTGAGCCAAGTTTCCCATCGGCATTGTAGTAACGCATCGCAAAATCGTACTGGGAGGAGTGTTCCAGTAAAATGAGACCATCAGCGCCAATACCCGTGCCCCGCTTGCACCATTTAGCAATCTGCGCTTCAGAAAGCTCAAGGTGGAGCGAGCGGTTGTCAATCATAATGAAATCATTGCCTGCGCCCGACATCTTTGTAAAAGAAATTGTGCGTATGCTCACGGTAGAAAAGAGTTTAGCCATTGCAAACCGCATAGCAATATACATCGTGTATTTTGTTTCTGCTGCCTTAGGAGAGAAGGGCATCGTAGCAGACAGTAACCAAGCATTGATACTGCCCGTTGCAGTCTCGACTTAACGACGCATAGAGATGAGGTTCCTATCAGGGCTTGGAGACTGGTGCATTGGTAGAGAGAGAATTTTGACGAGGCAAAAGGTGTTGCAAGATTTTCTCAGTGGCGCCGAGTCTTGAACGCACATGCGCGGCACAACAGTTTCCGGCAGCTTGACGAGCGGCGTCATCCGTGAAGTATTTGTAGAGAGCGTTGTAAAGTTCAGTGCCGTTGTGAACAACTGTGCCGCCGCCAGACGCTGCTAATTCCTGGGCTTCAGGCGATTTTTTGATGCGATAACCATAGACTACAGGCACGCCGTGTGCTGCAGCTTCCAGCACGCTGTGCACATTCTTCCCAAATCCACCACCAACAAATGCCACACTGGCGAGCGCATAAAGCTCTGCCAAATAGCCAATCTCGTCAACGATGAGCACTTTTTCAGCTGAGAAGTCGGCTGGCAATGCAGAGGCTTTTTCAGAAGAAAAACCGTAGCGTTGCAACAGTGCTTGAAGATGTGCAACTGTGGCAGCATCAACCTCGTGTGGCACCAAAATCAAAGAAAGATTCGGCGTGGAGCAGCGGAGGCTTTGCTTTAGACGCGCAAATGCAGGGATAAGTAGCGCTACATCAGCTGGCCAGATGCTCCCAGCAACCAGCACTTTTCGGCTGTGAAAAAATGGCTCAAAGCGTGCAATGCTCTTGCGCGACTGACTACGCTGCCAAACTTGGTCATAGCGAGTGTCGCCAATTGCCTCTACGCTCTGGATACCAAAAGCCGCTTTGAACCGCTGCGTATCTGCAGGGGTTACTGTAAAGATTTTGTCGAAAAGCAAAAAAATTTGCTTGTAGAAACTGCGCACAACTGGACGAAGATATGTACTGCGCTCCGACAGCACGGCATTTACCAAAATAAGCTCAACACCGTGCTCACGTGCCGTAAAGAGGTGGTTGAACCAAAAGTCGTAACGCATCACCAAAAGGAGCGAGGGGCGCAAAAGCTCAATGAAACGAGCAGCGTTGCGTTCTGTGTCTTCGGGCAGGTAACAAACAAGGTCAGCGTCAGGATAATTTTTCCGTGCTTCGTAGCCCGAGACAGAAAGAAACGACACAAACACACGAGCACCAAGTTCGTTGCGTAGTCGCTGGATGAGCGGGCGAGCTTGCTCAAATTCGCCCACCGATGCAGCGTGAATCCACACACGCAGCACATTGCTCTCTGGCATTGAGGCTATGGCGCACTCGAGCTGCTCAAAAAGCTGCTGGCGACCTTTGAGCGTCAGGCGAACCTTAGGCGAAAAGAGTGCAAGCACGCGTACTGTGAGCTGAAAAAGTGGAAAGAACAGCCAATAGAGCACACGCCAGAATTGAAGCATAGATTGTAATTGTGCGCAGGAAAGTTTGTATGTTTGAGCAAGCAAAATTAACACACCGCAAACAAACTCTACGGCAAATGCGGCTTTTCTTTGTGCTCTTTATTCTGTCTGTTGCCTTCATTGGCACCATCTTGTTCTTTCTACGCGGTTATGCCAAACTACCCAAAGCCCTGCCAAATGAACTTGCCTTTCCATCGCCCGATTGGGTAAAAGACGCCGTGATTTATGAAGTCTTTGTGCGCAATTTCTCTGCAGAAGGCACATTCAAAGCCTTAGAAGCAAAGTTGCCTGAACTGCGAGATTTAGGCGTCTCGGTCATCTGGCTGATGCCTATTCACCCAATTGGGGCACTGAGGCGCAAAGGCACGCTCGGCAGCCCCTATTCGGTCAAAGATTACTTTGCAATCGATTCGGCGCTGGGCACCAAAGAGGACTTCAAGGCATTCGTCACAGCAGCTCATCAGCAAGGAATGAAAGTGATTATGGATATGGTGCTCAACCACACTGCCTGGGATAACGACCTGATTAAAACAAAGCCTGAATTTTATCGGCGGAATAAAAACGGTGAAATCGTCTCGCCAAACGATGACTGGACAGATGTAGCAGACTTAAACTTCTCAAATCCTGAGCTGCGCCAATACCTAATGAGTGTGATGCGCTATTGGATTACAGAATACGATGTGGACGGCTTTCGCTGTGACGTGGCTGAGCTAATCCCAACTGAGTTTTGGGCTGAGAGCATCAAGGAACTGCGTCGTATCAAACCTTCGCTGCTGATGCTCTCAGAAGGCACGCTGCCAGAGCACCACACTGCAGGTTTTGACCTCACCTACTCTTGGACGATTTATGATGCAATGACAGACATTCTCAAAGGCAAAAAAACGGCAGAGTGGCTTGGTGAACTCTTAGAGCGGGAAGAAAAAGTTTTCCCAAAAAATTCGCTGAGAATGCGTTTCAACACCAATCACGACAAGAATGCCTACGATGGTGCACCACAGGAACACTTTGGCAGTAAAGCAGCAGCAAAGCTCACAGCAGCCATCGTCTTCACAATTGGCGGGTATGGCTCAATTCGCAGCGTGCCGATGCTCTACAACGGCGACGAGGTGGGCAACACCAAGCGTATCTCCCTCTTTGAGAAAGCGCCTGTCGACTGGAACACTCCTGACGCAGCAGAGTGGCGAGCCTTTTACAAGACATTGATTGCACTGCGTAAGACCGAGCCAGCCCTCACAAGCGGCACAATGACCAAACTGCGCACATCAAACGACGAAGCAGTTTTCGCCTTTGAACGCAAGCATCAAACCAGTCGCCTTGTGGTGGTTGCAAATTTCGGCAAGTCTGCCTTCAATGGCTTCGTAAAAATGGAACCGAATCAGACGCTCATTGATGTCTTTGATGCAGAACGAACACTGCAAACCAAAGATGGCAACTTGCGCCTGACCTTAGAGCCAGTGTCGTTCCGCATCTGGAAAGTAAAAGGGTAGAGGAGCAATCCAGTGCCGAGAGAGCGTGCAGCAAAAATAGTGTGTCGCAAGCAAAGGCAAGGGATGCTCCGCGTAGAGAAGAAAGCAGCAAACGCTTGCTTCTCAAGGCTGAGCACTCCGTCTTGCCAAGTGCTGAGCCTACGGTAGCAAAATACCGCAAGCAATAACTGATGTCCAAAGACCAGCTTTGCCTTCTGCAGACTGCGTAATGTTAAAGGTCTTGACGATTTTGCCACTCATCTTATAGATGTCCTCACGCTCGTCCCAAGCAGTGTTGGGGTCAAACTCAATGCCAAGCGTGGTGGCAAGCATCGTTGCGGCAAGATCTTCGGCATACTCTCCTGCTTGCTTTTCACTCTCACCGTAGGGGTGGTGTTCTGAGAGGTAGCCATACTGCGTGCTGTCTTGTGGAATAGCGACCCCAATGGAGGCTGCAATCAAGCGATTATGTTCATTGGTCGCCGCGCGCGCCATCACGCAAAAGGTGATTTGCCCGGGCTGCAAGAGCTTTAAGCCTTCTTCCAGTGAAATGCGCTTGCAGCCAGCGGGGAAAATACTCGAGACAGTTACCAAGTTGCATTTTTCAATTCTGGCGTCGCGCAGGGCAAGCTCAAACGATGAGAGGTATTCTTTATGTCGCCCAACGCCCTTTGTGAAAAAGATTTTAGTTGGAACGAATGACAATTCTCGTCTCCTTCACCTTTTAGTTTTGTGATGCGTGGCGTAATCGCTTTCAAAATTGCGGCAAAAATAGAAAAACCCTCGAGAATTTTTCAAGTATGAAGGGCAAAAAACGCTGCAACTTTCCGTGCAATGCGATGAAATCGGTGGAACGACTTATCCAAGTTTTGAGTATATTTCGCTGAACCTAAAACTTTTCTTAGAAAAAAGCTATGGCAATTCTACCAATTTACACTTACGGGCACGAGGTTTTGAAAAAAGTCGCAAAGCCGCTCAAAGGGGTGAACGAAGAGATTAAAACGCTGATTGCAGATATGTTTGAGACGATGTATCAAGCAGAAGGAATCGGCTTGGCGGCGCCACAGGTCGGCAAATCAATTCGCTTGATGGTTGTCGATATCTCAATGATTGAGAAGTATCAGCATACTAAGCCAATGGTGATTATCAACCCTGTGATTTTGGCGACCGAAGGTGAAGTGGAGATGGAAGAAGGGTGTCTATCAATGCCCGGCGTGCGGGAGGTTGTAACAAGACCTGAGTTCATCACGCTCAAGTATCGCGATGAAAATTTTGTGGAGCACACAGAGCGCTTCGGTGGACTGCTGTCCCGAGTGATTCAACATGAATTTGACCACCTAAACGGTGAGCTTTTCGTGGAAAAACTGGCGCCCAGTGTGCGTCGAGAGCACCGTGCGGAGCTGGAAGCTATTCGACGCGGCGAAGTTGAAGCGGAATACTTGCTGGCGGTAAAGTAGAGATTCTCTGACACAATAAGTGCCCAATGAGCTTGCGCACGGTGTTTATGGGCACGCCAGAATTTGCCGTGCCATCGCTTAGAAAAATTGTGGCGTCAGGCTATGAAGTTCCACTTGTTGTAACAAGCCCTGATAAGCCACGCCAGAGCGCAAAAAGCCAAGCCGAGCCAACCCCTGTCAAAAAAACAGCGCAAGAATTGGGGCTAAGCGTACTGGAAGTTGAAGACCTTAGCAGCCCCGAGTTTGAAGCAGCACTGCGCCGTGTTGAGCCTGACGCGATTGCAGTCGTTGCCTTTCGTATTTTGCCGCCTCATATTTTCTCAATCCCCAAGAAAGGGATTTTTAATCTGCACGCTTCACTTTTGCCCAAATACCGTGGTGCTGCACCAATCAACTGGGCCATCATCAACGGCGAAAAGGAAACAGGCGTAACGACTTTCTTTCTTCAAGAAAAGGTCGACACAGGGGAGATGATTGTGCAAAAGCGGCTGGAAATTTTCCCCGATGAAGTCGCCACAGAATTAGCTGCGCGACTTGCAGTGTTAGGTGCAGAAGCCGTAGTTGAGACGCTCGAGCTAATACAGCAGGGCACAGTCAAAACTATTCCGCAAGACCACTCGCAAGCAACAAAGGCACCGAAACTCACAAAAGAAAACACGCAAATCAACTGGAACGAACCCGCACAAAAAGTGCATCAATTTATTTGCGGACTGTCTGAGCGCCCAGCAGCTTGGACAACACTCGAAGGCAAACTGGTCAAACTCTATCGCTCTCGCCTCGTGGAAACCCACGAAAAAGGTGAGGCAGGGAGGTGGCACATCAGTGGCAACACACTCTATGTGTGGTGCGGCGAAGGAATGATTGAAGTGCTATCGCTCCAATTCGAAGGAAAAAAACGATTGCGCACCTCAGACTTCCTACACGGTTATCGAATAAAGGGCAATGAAAAATTTGCCTGGAGCAATACACCTTGACACTTAAAAGAAAAAGCCCGACGGGGTCGGGCTTTTCTGATGAGCTAAATTGCAGCTTCAACGCGCACGATTTCAGGCACAGCACGCTTGATTGCCTGCTCGACACCTGCACGGAGCGTCATCGTGGACATTGGGCAAGAGCCACACGCCCCAACCAAGCGCAAGTCAACGGTCATATCTTCGCGAATGCCAATCATCTGGCAATCGCCACCGTCAGCCTGCAAATAGGGGCGAATATTGTCTAAGGCTTCTTGCACCTTTGCATAAACAGGGTGCGTCGGTGGCAAGTAGGCAATCTCGGTTGCCTCTTGCTTTGTTTCAACTTCAGGTTGCTGTGGCATAATTGTCTCATTTTAAGTTTAAGTGAAGCTATCAAATAGACCTGTGAAATCAAAGTTAGATTTCAATTTCAAGTTTTGTGGCGCCAACACCTGCGTTCTTGATGGCAATTTGCTGCGCCAGTTTCTCTGCTGCTTCTACAAAAAGTTTGGCTTGCGGCGAATTCGGATGACCAATCACAACTGGCACACCCATATCACCGCCCTCACGCACATCTTTGCTAAGTGGAATTTCCCCTAAGAACGGCAGGTGATAAGTTTCAGCTAAACGCATACCGCCCCCCTGCCCAAAGATGTATTCCTTCGTGCCGTCGGGCAAAAGATAGTAGCTCATATTTTCCAAAACCCCCAGCACAGGAACTTTAACTTGCTCGAACATTGCGACCGCTTTGACCACATCAGCAAGGGCGACATCTTGCGGCGTGGTAACCACCACTGCACCAGTCAGCGGCGCAGCTTGCACCAGCGTAAGCTGAATGTCTCCAGTGCCGGGCGGCAAGTCAAAGAAAAGGTAGTCCAGTTCATTCCACTGCACATCATTCATAAATTGGCGAAGCGCAGAAGAAGCCATAGGCCCGCGCCAAACCACAGCCGTCTTAGAATCGACTAAGAACCCAATAGACATCAGCTTGACACCGTATTTTTCAATCGGAATTAAAGTCTTGCCCAAAATCGCTGGCTTTTCCTCTTTCAAGCCAAACATCGTAGGAATAGAAGGACCGTAAATGTCTGCATCAATTAAACCGACCTTTGCGCCGCTCTTAGCCAGTGCAACTGCTAAATTTACGGCAACGGTGGACTTGCCAACGCCGCCTTTGCCTGAGCCAACAGCAATCAAATTCTTTACGCGAGCAAGTGGGTGATTGGGGTTGGCAGCCTGTCCAGCCATCGGATTGGCACTGGTTACATTAGCAGTCATTTCAACCTCAACCGCCTGCGCTTCCTTAATGAAATGCCGAATCGCATTGACACAGGCATTTCGGATAAGGTCTTTAAGCGGGCAGGCAGGCGTCGTTAAGACGACCGTAAAAGAAACATTGTTTTGCGCATCAATTTTGATGTTTTTGACCATATTGAGCGAGATAATATCCCTGCCCAAATCTGGTTCAATCACATTACGAAGCGCATCAATGACCTGTCGTTCTGTGATAGTTGCCATAGTGGTTTAGTGGTTAATGGTTAATAAAAACTCTATGAAACGGCCTTGCCGCAAAAAGTGGCAATGGAGACAGAGCAAAAGAGACGGCGCAAAGACCCAAACTCTTCTACGCACACAGCTTAGTTACATCAGGTGCAATCACAGCTATGCGCATAGGCTTGCCTTGCAATTTAGATGCCTAATACACTTCACAAATGCTTTTTCAGTGCGAGTCGTTTCCTTTGCCAAAAGCTGGAAAGGAACAGAGAAGTGGTAGCTAAGTTAGTATGGGAAGGGTAGCGGCACAGAGAACGCTAGCAAGCGTTGCAGCCAATGGAACGCCGAAACCCCTTGTCAGGTTCTCGTAGAAAGTCGTGGTGAAATTGGGATTCAACTTCGGAGGAAGGGAAAATGAGCTTTATTCGCAAAATTTGGCAAGAAGCCTCGCTGATGGAAAAAGCAGCAATGACTGCTGCACTGCTTTACATCTTCGTGCCGCTGGATTTTATGCCTGAATTGCTCTTCGGTATTTTCGGCATCGCAGATGATATGGCTGCACTGGCTTTGCTTTTCAGCACCATAATGCGGATTCGCCATCGGGCAAATGAGGCAGAGCGTCAAAAAGTGTTGCAGCCTGCGCCGCAACGGCGGAGATAAGCACTTGGCGACGGTCATAGCCAAAGAGCGGCTCCCCCAAGTGCAAATTAGTGGCTCTTTTCCACAAGAAGCCCTAATCATTTGCACCTACTTTGGTGAGATTTCGGGCAAACCAGCAGCGGAACTTGAAATAGACTGGGGGCAAAGCCATCGCTGAAAGAGCTTGTAGAACACAATGCCGCTGCATACAGCAAAAAGCAGCAATCCAACGCCTAATCGGATAAATGTAGCCCATGTGATGCCAAACTCTATTTCCGACTCAGCGGGATTGTCAGGGTTGTAATGCACCGCAATCGTAGTACCTTTCGTGTATTGAGAAAGAATTTTCTCGGAAGATTGCTTGCGTGTGTCCTTGCCACCGAATTGCGGCGAGAAAAGCTCTTTGGTTACAGTATGCGTATCGCCTGAGACAACATACTGGTAAGTTACAACAGGCACAAAACCACGCTTACCCTGAATGTGAGCATCTAAAACAATGCCTTCTGCAGTTGGCCACTGGCGCACTGCTGACGCTCTGTAGAGTGCATGAGTTTGTAGAAGCGTCAAAGCAATGCCAATAATGCCTAAGGTGCTAATGACAAGCCAAGCAAGAGTGGGAAAAGGACGCACAGGAGAAATATGTCGGCGTAAAAAAGCAAAGCCAAAGCCAAACGACGCAGAGAGAGCAGCAAGCGAGAGCAGCAGTTTTGCGCCAAAAAACGGTCCAACTTCCATTGCTAATCAAAGCAACTTTGCGACTTCTTTTGCAAAATAGGAAAAGATGAGACTTGCGCCAGCGCGCTTCATTGAGAGTAGCATTTCAAGCATTGCGCGCTCTCCATTTAGCCAGCCATTAGCCTCTGCGGCTTTCACCATTGCATATTCGCCTGACACATTAAACACTGCAATAGGCACATTGAAAGTGTCTTTGGCACGGCGAACGATATCGAGATAAGCTAAAGCTGGCTTTATCATTACAATATCAGCTCCTTCTTGGATATCCAACTCAATTTCACGCATGGCTTCGTCAGAGTTGGCGGGGTTCATCTGATAGGTTTTCTTGTCACCAAATTTCGGTGCTGATTGAAGTGCATCACGGAAGGGGCTGTAAAAGCTGGAGGCATACTTTGCTGAATAGGCAACAATTCCCACATGAGTAAAGCCATGGTCGTCGAGTTCCTCACGAATGGCGCCAATCCGTCCGTCCATCATATCGCTTGGGGCAACAAAGTCCGCACCTGCTTCAGCGTGCGAGATGGCAACTTTTGTGAGGACTTCAACCGTCTCATCATTCAGAATTTTTCCGTTGCTCACAAGGCCGTCGTGTCCGTGCGTCGTATAAGGGTCGAGAGCCACATCGGTCATTATGCAAAGGTCTGGAAATTCCCGTTTGATGGCGCGAATAGCGCGCTGCATAATGCCGTTGTCCTGATAGGCTTCACGTGCATCGTCTGTTTTTTCAGCAGGCATAGCATAGAGGTTGATGGCCAAAATGCCCAGCTTTTGTAGGGTTTCGCATTCTCGCACTGCATTATCAATCGAGAGGCGAAAGATGTTGGGCATAGAGGGAATTTCTTCGGCGACATTTTCACCCTCTTGCACAAAGAGCGGAAAGACCAAATCAGACTTTGTTAAATGCGTTTCGGCAACTAAGCTGCGCACTGCTTCGCTCTGTCGCAAGCGGCGAGGGCGATGAGTGAGGTTTAATTGATTGAGCGCGTTCATCATAGCTTTTCTCTTGGGCACTTCAAATTGTCTCTTGTGCTGCCCTTGACCCATCACATAGTGGAAGGGCGCAAGCTCGGAAGCGCCTAATTTAACCAAACAGGGGCTAAATTTTTCTCCAAACTAAGGCGAAGAAGCAACGCCTCTTGGCATCCTTCAGGCTAGCATGGCGGAAATCTGCACTTCCACGCCATACTTCTCAGGGAGTAAATAGCTTCCTACTTTTTGAATTTTTGTCGTAAATTATGACGATTTTACCCCCGTAAATTTTGTTGAAAGGAGTATAACTATGTCAAACAGTGCATCTCAAGCAGCCCACCTTTCCGCAAGCATCTTACCTGCTGGAATTGAGCTTTCAACGCTAAAAAATTGGTATCGCTTAATGCATCTTGGGCGGCAGCTCGATATTAAAGCCGCAGGATATCTCAAAAAAGGAATGGGGTGGTCGTATCATGCGCCGTATCAAGGGCATGATGGAATTCAGCTGGCACTGGGGCAATCGTTCCGACCGAACAAAGACTTTCTTTTCCCATACTACCGTGATATGCTGACCGCCCTTGCGGCTGGAATAACGGTGGAAGAAATTTTGCTCAATGGTCTCTCGCGTGATGCAGATGTGGCCAGCGGTGGGCGGCATATGTCGAACCACTTTGCAAAGCCAGAGATTCGCATCCAGAACGTCTCGTCGCTGACGGGCAACCATGCACAGCACGCTGTAGGCGTAGCACGTGCCATCAAAAAGTATCAAGGTGATGAAATTGCGTTCTATTCGGGAGGAGAATCGGCGTGCGCAGAAGGCTATTTCTATGAGGCCGTCAATGGTGCATCGCGCGAAATTTTACCAGTGGTATTTGTCATTCAAAACAATCGCTTCGGCATCTCAGTGCCAGTGCGCGAGCAGTTTGGCACAAGTCACCCAGCGGAGCTGTTCCGCAGTTTTCCCAATCTCAAGGTCATCTTCTGCGATGGCACCGATGTGTTTGACTCTTGGCGAGCAATGCAAGAGGCAATTGAGTTTGTCAAATCAGGCAAAGGCGCTGCGATGGTCGAAGCCGATTGCGAGCGCATTGGGTCGCACTCTAATTCTGACAACCACTTTCTCTATCGCACACCTGAGGAATTGGAAGAGGCAAAGAAACGAGACCCTCTGCCAAAGTTCAAGAAATTTCTGCTGGAAAATCAACTCTTTACACCAGCGGAGCTAGAAGCAATTGAGCAGGAAAATGAACAGGTGATTGCCGAAGCGGCAGAACGCGCAGAACGCGCGCCGCAGCCTGACCCAAAGTCCGCTACACTGTATGTCTATCCAGAGTTTCGCATCACAGGTGGCGAGCTACATGACCTATCGGAGCCACAAGGAGATCCAAAGCTTTACACTGATGAGGTCATCAGTTTCCTGCAAGCGATTAACCAAACGCAGCATGAGGAGTTTGACCGTAATGAGCACACCTTCCTCTGGGGACAAGATGTAGGCAAAGGCGGCATCTTCAACGCTGACAAAGGAATGCCTCAGAAGTATGGTCCGCGCCGAGTCTTCAATGCTCCCATTGCGGAAGATTTCATTGTCGGCACAGCGAACGGTTTTTCGCGCTACCGTGAAGACATCTGGGTGCTAATTGAAGGCGCAGAGTTTGCTGACTACATCTGGCCAGCGATGGAACAAGTGGTGGAGTGCTCGCACGAATACTGGCGCACAAAGGGCAAGTTTGTGCCCAACATCGTAATGCGTATTGCTTCTGGTGGATACATCGGTGGTGGACTGTATCACTCGCAAAATGTAGAGGGCGCCTTTACGACGCTGCCCGGCTTGCGCATTGTTGTGCCAGCTTTCGCTGATGATATGCAAGGCTTGCTCCGCACTGCCTTTCGCTCACGCGGCGTTACCGTGATTCTGGAGCCTAAATTCCTCTACAACAACCCTTGGGCAAAGACGCGCAAACTTCGCCCCGATGTCTTGATTCCATTTGGTAAGGCACGCTACCGACGCTATGGCACAGACCTTTCCATCATTTCCTACGGCACAACCGTGCATCACGCTCTCTTAGCCGCTGAGAAACTGCAAAATGAACACGGCATTTCTGCAGAAGTGCTTGACCTGCGCTGCCTTGCCCCGCTGGATAAAGAAGCTATCTTTGCCACTGTGCGCAAAACAGGCAAGGCACTTGTTGTGCACGAAGACAAAGTGACAGGAGGCTTTGGCGGCGAGATTGCTGCACTTATTGCTGAACACTGCTTCGAGTGGCTGGATGCACCGATTATGCGCGTCGGGTCGCTGGATACGCCCGTTGGTTTCTCAAAAGTGCTGGAAGCTGAAATTTTGCCAAATGAACACAAGGTCTTTGAGGCAGCCTTGAAGTTGGCAAAGTATTAAGTGAGACAAGCAGAAAGACAGTAGATGCAATGGGGGAACAAATGCGCCTCAGTTTTTCTCTGTCACAAAAATGAGCAGCAATTGATAGATACAAAAGCGGCGCAGGAACTGGGGGTCGGCTCTCTATTGCGAGCAGCAGGATAGTGTGGAAGGCGGTCTTAGCCCTTGTTCAGTAAGCGAATCTGGCGACGCAGCGCAGCCTTCTCATAGCGACGGCGGTCGTTTTCGTCCTCAGGGATGACTTCGGGCACGGGGATAGGTTTGCCATTTTTGTCAATCGCAACAAAAGTAAAGTATGCCTTTGTGCACTCGCGAATCTGTCCTTTAATTAGGTCTTCAGCAAAAACCTTGACGCCAACTTCCATAGAAGTGTTGAATGCACGATTGACATTGGCTTTAATAATGACCACCTCACCCAAGTTAATCGCTTGCTTAAACTCCATTGTGTCGACAGAAGCCGTAACGCACACAGCTTGCGAGTGCCGACCTGCAGCGATGGCTGCGGCTAAATCCATCCAGTGCATCAAGCGCCCGCCAGCAAGGTTGCCAAGATAGTTGGTATCGACAGGGGTAACGATTTGGGTCATCTCGACGCGTGAATACGACATAGGTCGTGCTTCTCGTTCTGGCATATCAAGAATTGGGTTTTTCGTTTCGCAAAATTACGGCGTAAATTCGGCGCATGAAACATCTTTTCTCACCATAAACCACTTTTTATGAGTTATCGCACCATTTCGGGTTCAGCCGTTGCACTGGTAACGCCATTCAAGAGCGACGGCAAAATTGATGAGTCGGCGCTGCGGCGCTTGGTAGAATTTCAAATTCAAGGCGGCACAGACATTCTCATTCCTTGCGGCACTACAGGAGAGTCGCCAACACTGTCGGACGATGAGCAGCGACGCGTGATAGAAATTGTCTTAGAAGCGGCTAACGGTCGCGCAAAAGTCATTGGGGGCGCAGGTACCAACGACACCCGCCACGCTGTCAAGTTGGCAAAGGCAGCTGAGCAAGCAGGCGTGCAAGGCATCTTGTCGGTTGCACCGTATTACAATAAGCCATCACAAGAAGGATTCTTCCAGCACTATGCCGCAGTCGCAGAAGCCGTAAGTGTGCCTATCATCATCTACAATGTGCCTGGACGCACGGGAGCAAATATCTCCGTCGAGACGATGCTACGCTTAGCCGAGCAGTTCTCAAACATTCTTGCTGTCAAAGAAGCCTCTGGGAATATGGTGCAAATTGAAGAGTTGCTGCGTCAGCGCCCAAGCCGACTGTCTGTAATGAGCGGTGATGATTATCTGACGCTGCCAATGATGGCCTTAGGCGGTGATGGGGTGATTTCTGTAGCTGCCAATCAAATTCCACGCATAATGAAGTTGCTGGTCGAGGCAATGCGCTTTGCCAACCTTGCCGAAGCTCAAAGTTTGCATCATCAATACCTGCCGCTGATGATGCTGAACTTCATTGAGTCGAATCCAATCCCTGTCAAATATGCACTGGCCAGAATGGGACTGATTGAGCCATACTACCGCCTGCCACTCACACCGCCATCAGATGCGAATAAATCCAAGATTGATGCGGAACTTCAACGATTAGGCTTGATTAAAGAAGTCGCAGCGGCATAAAGATTTCTGCATCTTGGGATAAAATTAGGAGACAGCAGGTTCGGCGCGAGTTGGCTGAGCGCTAAATTTAGCCAGTGCTTTCTGCAACTCGCGCACAACTTTTTCGCCAGCATCCATTGTCTCTAAGGGGTCGCGTCGCAAGCGGTGTCGCAGCGCAGGGACAGCGACCGTCTTGATGTCATCAATCGTTACGACTGTGCGACCTTCAAGGGCAGCATTTGCCGATGCAGCGCGCGCTACGGTAAGCTCACCACGGTGCCCGTCAATACCTAAATGCATGCAAAGCTCTGCAATCATCATCAAAAGAGGCTCGGGGAGCTCCACTTGTCGCACTAACGATTGCGCCTCTACAATGCGCTGCTGCAGGGCGGCTTGCTCGGCAGCCCATTCAGCTATGAATTCATCGGGATTGGCATCAAAGGCGCGACGGCGTCGCACAATTTCTACGCGGAGGGCAATATCAGTAATGGTGCTAATGCGCGCATGCAAACCAAAGCGGTCTAAGAGTTGCGGGCGCAGTTCGCCTTCTTCAGGATTACCTGAACCAACCAAGACAAACCGCGCAGGGTGCTTGATGCTAATGCCCTCGCGCTCAACAACATTGACGCCACTGGCTGCCACATCGAGCAAAACATCGACCAAGTGGTCGTCTAGCAAATTCACTTCGTCAATGTAGAGAAAACCGCGGTTGGCTTTGGCAAGCAAACCCGGCTCAAAGGCTTTTTCACCTTTGGTCAGAGCTTGTTCAATATCAATTGTGCCGCAAACGCGGTCTTCGGTTGCACCAAGTGGCAAATCCACGACAGGCACAGGAATTTTCTCGGAGCGAAGAGGCCGAGTTTTCTTCTTGCCGCTATTTGCCTCGGCTTGTAAAACTTCCTCAACCGTGCGGTTGTAAGGGTCGCCCTCTGCGCGTTCAATCATTGGCAAGACATCAGCCAGAGCACGCACTGTAGTAGATTTGCCAGTACCACGATGCCCCATCACCAACACGCCACCGATGCGCGGTTCTACAACGTTGAGCAAAAGGCAACGCTTCATTTCATCTTGACCCACAATCGCACTGAACGGAAAGACTTTTTCCCGCTTGACTGATGGGTCGCTATGTTTATCCGCGTTGATCGATGAGCCAGATGTTCGGGGTGTCCTGCGTAAAGTATTTGAATGTCGGCGATGTGCTTTAGAGCTGGCGTCAGGCATATATGTCTGTCATCAAGGTTTTAAGAGTGTAAAAAAAATAGCCTGCCTGCTTTGCTTGCAAGTAGTCTCCCACACACTCTATCAAGAAAGAGTGCAAAGACCAGATGCTCTCCTCTAAGCACTTGCTGGAGAGAAGCAAAAATGAGGACAATGTGCACGGCTACAATCTGATTACAAAACTGTTTAGCCGAAAATTACGGAATTGCCCACGATGCGGAAAGCGTCTCGCCGTGCCAGAAAAATTTTGCGCGACGGTGTCCTTTCGCATCTAACAGAAGCCAATCGAGGAAATGAACAGTGGTTTCAATCACGGCAAAATGTGCGGCGCCAATTTCGCTCTCTTCAAGCGTTGGACTGCGGTGTGTCAGATACTCAGGGAGCCCTGAGGTCGGCGCTTCAACCAAAGTTCCAGGGGGAAGAGTTGTAGCGTAGCATCGACGGCTCATTAGTTGGGTGTCTTTCCAGCGAGCTTCGGCAAGAGGGGTTTGATGGTGCACAGTTGCAGTGCCCAGAAAGCGGAGCTGAATTTTGCGTTCTGGGTGATAAAAGAGCCAAGCGCAGTTGGCGTGATGCCGCAAGTCTTCTACTTTGGCAGACCGAATATCTGTGTGGCAAAATAGCTTGCGCGCAGTGGCATCGACACTACGTAGCACAACCGTACGCATTTCAGGGAAGCCATCACGAATCGTTGCAAAAATGCCCGTATGCAACGGACTGCGACGGTCTCTGACACCTTGTTCCAAAAGCCACCACACTTCGCTGAGTATGGTCTCTAACGACAAGTCTGCAGTAGCTTCAACCATTCGTGAAATCATGCTGAATCAAGGTAGCAAAGCAAAAACACAGCGATTCTGGCGTTTCGTTCTACGGCATAAGTCTTTGTGATGAATCGGCGTTTGCTGTAAGTGTCTCAAGGCTGGACAAAAACATTTGCGGAATTTTGACTGTGCGATTCTGTGTTTAGTGAAACGAAATGATGCGAACAATGACGCGACTAACCAAGCGCTGCATACTTCTCTGGCTGCTCTGCTGGCTTATTCTCCCACAGGCAAATGCACAGATTGAGCGGCGCACTATTGCTCCTGACCCCATCAAGCAGTATAGTGAGCAAGTGCTGCAAGGCATTGACTTGATTTACAATCTCGAGTTCGAAAAAGCAGAGCGAATTTTTAGCGAGATTCGCAATAAAGACCCGAAAAGCCCAATTGGGCACTTCTTTCTTGGTATGACGCTCTGGTGGAAAATGATGCTGGATATTGACAACACGCAGTATGATGATGAGTTTTGTAGCTATATGGAGAAAACCATTGAGGTCTGCGAAGAACGGTTAGAACGAAATAGTGAAGACATCGAAGCCCTCTTTTTCAAGTGTGGCTCACTCGGCTTTCGTGGACGATTGCGAGCCAATCGAGAAAGCTGGCTCAAGGCAGCCAGCGATGGCAAAGATGCCCTGCCGATTGTAAATAAGCTCCAAAAGCTCGACAAAGACAACTATGACATTCTCTTCGGGCTTGGACTATACAACTACTACGCTGAGGTAATCCCTGAAAAAATCCCAGCAGTGAGACCGCTAGCGCTGCTTTTCCCGAAGGGAGACAAACTCAAAGGCATTCGTCAGTTGGAGTTGGCATCGGAGAAAAGTCGCTACGCACGCTCTGAGTCGCTCTACTTTCTGCTACAAATCTACTATGTCTATGAGAAAGACTACCTCAAGGCAATTGAGTACGCAAGGCGACTGTATCAGAAGTACCCAAGAAATGTGGTGTTTCACACTTTCTTAGGACGTGCATTAGCCTCAGGCGGATACTGGCATGAAGCAGAAGCCGTCTACAGTGATGTGTTGCAAAAGTGTCAAAGCGGCGTTGAACACTACAATGAGCGTGCAGCGCGTGAGGCCCATTTTCACTTGGGGGTTGCGATGATGAATAGCCGCAGAATTGCTCAGGCTTATACACACTTTAAGCAAGCTGAAGCGCTGTCCAAAAAGATTGACAGAGAACCCTCGCCCTATCAAGCGCTCACGATGCTGCGTCTGGGAATGATTTATGACTTGCGAGGTGACCATGCCACAGCTGTAACACACTACAAAAAGGTGTTAGAAATGAAAGACTACCAAAACTCCCACCAGTTAGCTAAAACCTACATTGATAGACCGTTCTCTGGCTGAATGGCATATTTTCTGCTGAAAACAGAACCTGATGAGTATAGCCTTTCATCGCTTGCAAAGGAAGGCGAAACAATCTGGAACGGCGTCAAGAATCCCTTAGCGCAAAAGCATCTTCGTAGCATCAAGGTCGGTGATAAGTGCTTCATCTATCACACAGGTAGTGAAAAGCAGATTGTAGGTCTGGGAGAAGCGCTCACAGAGTGCTTCCTTGATGAGCACCGTGACCCTGTCTTTCGGCTGCGATTCGTAAAGCAGTTCCCAAAACCGTTACCTTTATCAGCAATGAAAAAGGACAGGGCATTTGAAGGCTTTGTGCTGCTCCGATTGCCGCGCCTATCAGTGATGCCAGTACCAGAGCACCTTGCGGTAGAGATTTTGCAGCGCGTGGAGTAATGCACTTTATGTTTCGCTTAATTCCAAATCAAAGCCTTCCTGAAAACTGTCTGTACTGCCCTTTTGCCCCAATTCAGCAAAGGGAGAGCATAGCAAAGCGGCAGCAAATCACTGAAACAATTGTACAGTCGGGGCTGCGCAGGCTGAGTGCCTAAAATTGTCTTACTGCGTGGCTGTGCTTTCCGCAAAGAGTGAGTCCAGCTTGATAATATCGAGAGTATGAAGTTTAGTATTCGTAACAAGCAAGAGCGTCTCGCCGTCTATGCGCAAAAGCTTGGCGTCTGAAATGATTGCGTAATTGGCTAAGGTTTTCAAGCTGGAGAACTTCCCAGCGGCGTTGCCAAGCATAACATAGAGTTTCTGCTCTTGAGCCTTGCAAACGAGCAAATCTAAATGTCGGTCACTGTTGATGTCTATGACTCGCACAACATCTTGCTCGGAAAGCCCGATGAGTTTGCTAAGAGATTCAGCCTTGTAGCGCTGGCGGGAAAGCAGCAACCACGTATCGTGTTGATTGGCAAGGAGCCAATCAGGGCGACCGTCACCATCAAAATCTTCGCAAAGTGCCGTATGGGGAGGGGCCTCAGTTTGCAGCAAGCGAATCTGAGCCTTCTCAAAAAGCTGCACGTGTTGGTTCATCGGCATGCCAAATGTGTAAAGCCGCGCCCTAAGGTGTTCTGACTGATGGCGCTCAATCGCTGCAAGCACGGGTTGCCCATACAGTTTGGTAGCCTGCACGGACACAAGTTGCCCCACTGGCACAAATGGCGCAAATGTGACTTCGCTCAGAGACGAAGGGTGTGTTCGAGTCTGGCGGTAAAGTAGCAGTTGCGGTAAAATCGCCTGACGGCTTTCGTCAAGCAAAAAAAGAAGTGCCAGAGAAGGCGCACGCCACCAGTGCTCTATGTGTGTAATGTTGAGTGCAAGTATACTCGTCTCGGCTTGTTTTTCAAGTGAAAAGAGCGGCTTGAAGGAGAAAACAGAGACCTTGTCTGACTTTTCGGACAAAGCAGCAAACTGCATTTCGTCACCTAACTGGCATACCAATTTTGTGCGATATCCTATTGCCAATGGCTTTTGTGCCTGAAAACTTTTGCTGTAGGTAAAGGCTGAAAGCACGGATTGACCTTTGCTAAAAGTTGCAATCAAGGCTTGCGATTTGCGAGGAAAAAGCATTAGCGTAGTGGGGTGTGGACTAAGCACCAGTCGTCCCCATAGCAGTGAAGGTTTGCGAGTGTTGCGAGGCGGTGTGGCAGAAAAAATCACGACCTGCTTTTCCGAAGGTTGCGTGAAAATAATCTCGGGTAATTCATCACCATTTAAGTCCTGAACTGTACAGTGTGCGGCAGCGTCGATGCCAAGATAATGTGGCTCATACACTCGGCTGCCACTTTTGCCAAGAAAAAGGGTTACGGCTTGAACAGTTGGATTGAGTGCAAGAAGGTCGATTACACCATCGTGGTTAAAGTCAGCGCTAAGGAGTTGTGAAGGAGAGTGGTCGAGCGGCAAATAGACAGGCAAGCTACCTGTTTGAACGCCTAGGTCGAAGAGCACGCAAATTTCCGCCGGGAGTGTGCGGGTTTGACCTAAGCCCAACGCAAGGTCAGGTAGTCCATTTTGATTGAAGTCGCTGGCAGCAATTGAGGCAATTGGCTGATTAAACGACAGACTTACAGTGCCAAGCAATGAATCTTTGTCGGTGCGAATGAACTTAATGCACTGTTCAACGGCGCTATGTGCGATAAGATGCGAGAGTTTATCCTTGCTAAGAGACTCAGCGAATGTAAGCTCAGAGATAACACTTTCGCTGAGAAAACATGCGCGCTTCACAAAACCATAGTGTGGCGAAAAATCAACCTGTTCAATGCCACGCATTTGGCCATAAAGCAAAATAGACGTGTGATGCAAAGCAGGCATAATTGCTATTTTTTCAGCGCCAGCCGTAACCTCGATTTCTGCCCGTAGCGTCAGGCGCTCGCCAGAGGCAGCATAGTAGCAAAGCAACCGTTCAGGTGAGCGTGTAAGAAAAATCAGGTCGGTAATACCATCATTATTTAGGTCAGATGCGCCAATGTCTTGAACTGAGGTCAAAAGTGCAAAGAACTTTGGACTAAACTCATCCAATGATGCGCCGCCATAGAGAATCGTCAAGCGGTTGAGAGGTGGTTCAATCAAAGCAAGGTCAAGGGTGTAGTCGCCATTGAAGTCACCAGCTACAGCGCGACTGGCGCGATATTCCAGTGCCACATCGTAGCGGTAGAATGTGGGCGGAATCGTCTCCTTGTCCTTGCCAAAAGTGGGAGAAGTGAGTAACAAAGAAAATACTGCAGCAGTGAGCAAGCATAATTTCACAAGATTCACAACTTGGAGACTCCTTATTTGTTCTACTTGACCGGTTCGCTGCATTGTGGAGGCTAAAGGTAAAGGTTGTGCATCACTTTTTCATTGAAGCAAACAGAATTTAATCACAGGCTCTTAGTTTCAAGATAGCCTCAGCAATGTTAGGGGCACGAAATACAGCGGAGCCTGCAATTAAAGCATCAGCTCCAGCAGCACGAACTGCAGCGGCATTCTCTGGTAAGATGCCGCCATCGATTGCGATGATGAGACAAGGGTTAAGAGTTTCACGCAAGTAATGTAGTTTTCGAACCTTCTCAAGCGAAGAAGGAATGAACTTTTGACCACCAAAGCCCGGATTGACAGACATAATCAGTACAAGGTCCAACATCGGCAAAATCTCTTCCAGTGTGCTAACAGGCGTAGAAGGGTTAAGTGAGACACCTGCCTTTGCACCAAGTGAGTGAATCAGCTCGACAGTGCGATGAAGATGCACGCAGGCTTCTTGGTGAACCGTGATGTGCGAGGAGCCCGCCTCAATAAAATCCTTGATATATTTCTCAGGCTCCACAATCATCAGGTGCGTATCAATCGGCAGAGAAGTGCTGCGCCGCACAGCCTCCACGATGAAAGGGCCGAAGGTAATGTTGGGCACAAATCGTCCGTCCATCACATCACAGTGAACCCAATCTGCGCCGCCTTGCTCAATCGCTGAGAGCTGCTCACGTAGGCAGGTAAAATCAGCAGAAAGAATTGATGGTGCAACAATGTTTGGACGCTGTGCCATATCCGAGATTTTGTATGCAGGAAAGCGCTTTATACGCACAAAGCTAAAAAATGTTGCCTTTGAATCATAAATAAATCTCTTCTAACTGCACACGACGCAGACCGTGAACTGCATTGCAGATAAAAATCGCATCAGCAGTATGGAGGTCGCTAAGCGACAAGATGGCTTCTCTAGCATTGGGCACGGTGGCTAAAATATGCTGGCGATAGATACCGTTCAAGACCCCGCAAGAAAGGGGAGGGGTCAGAAGCAAGGCACCTTTCTGAACAAACACATTGCTGATGGCACCCTCAGTGAGTTCATCACGCTCGTTGAAGAAAAGCACATCTGCAAAGCGATGCTGCAACGCAAGCTGAAACAAGCGGTCGTAGAGAGGACGATGTGTGGTTTTATGGCGAAAAAACCTGTCGCGCGAAGATGTCCGCTCTTTTGCAAGAGCAACTTTAAGCATTTGAGAAGAAGGCTCAGCAAGAACCTGATAATCCAATGAAATGCAGCCGTCACGATTGAGCCGCAATCGCACCTTGTAGCGCTGCGTGGGTAAAAAAGAGTTTGCAAGCTTGCTCAGTTTAGCACGGATAGCTGCTTCGTCAAAATTAAAGTCAAAATAGTAGGCAGAGCCTTTAAGGCGGGCAAGATGGGCGTCCAAAAAAGGATAGCCATTGTGCCATAGAAGCGTTTCCAGAAGCTCAAATGAAGGCAAAGGTGATGCAAAAAACTGTGCCTTCAGTTTGCACTCTTCATATTCCTCAGACGAGCGAGAGTCCCAGACAATACCACTGCCGACGCCAAGCGTGCCCGAGTTACCAGTTAGAACAGCGGTGCGAATCGCAACGCTGAAGACAGCCTCTTTCTCAGGTGAAATGAATCCAACTGCGCCCGTGTATACGCCACGAGGTGAGGGCTCTAACTTGCAAATAATTTCCATTGCCCGAATTTTAGGAGCACCTGTGATTGAACCGCACGGGAAGAGTGCGCAAAAAAGTTCAAGGTAAGTAACTTGGTCTTTCAGCTCAGCTTGCACGGTCGAGGTCATCTGAAAGAGCGTATCGTATCGCTCGACTTCAAACAGCGAGGGCACTGACACACTGCCCAGTTTTGCAAGGCGTCCTAAATCATTGCGAATAAGGTCAGTAATCATCAAATTTTCGGCGCGATTTTTTTCATCACTTCTCAGCGCTGAGATGAGTTGAGCGTCTTCATCGTTGCTCAAGCCCCGCCGAATTGTGCCTTTCATCGGCTTAGAGACAATATGGGCGCCTTGGCGCCGAAAAAAGAGTTCAGGAGAAAGCGATAGAATGGTAACAGTTTCAGTTTGGATAAATGCGGCAAATGGGACGCGCTGTGCTCGAGAAAGAGAGCGATAAAAGGCAAGCGGCGAGCCTTGAAACTGGAAACGAAAGGGCGCAGTGAAGTTAATTTGATAAACGTCGCCAGCTCGAATGTAGGCTTGAATACGTGCAAGTTTCTCACAATACTCCGCTTCAGAGAGGTCAAAATGCAGGTGCTGCACGCTAAAAGCGCCGGGCGATTCAGCTGGTGCAAGGCGATGCCGATGTAACTCGATTGTCCCTGTGCGATGATTAAATACAATTGGTTGATGATAGACGCCGAGCCAAATCAGGGGATAAGGCAGGTTCGCTCGGTATGCCCTGAGACGAGGCTCAAATGCAAAACCAGCTTCATATGCAAGATAGCCGGCCAGATAAAAACCTCTTTCAAGCCAGCGCTCAAGATGCGCCAAAAGCGGAATGACGTCGTCGATTTGGTATGCGGCAAGAATTTGAATCGGGTCGAGAAAAAGAAAGGTGCGAAAGTTTTGTGAGTCGAAGCGAGCGGTCTCCAAAAGTACAGCGCCGCTTCGACCGTTCAGCGTAGCATAGATGGCACTGGGAAGCGGCATGTAAGGCATCAGGACGAGAAAGCATAGTATGGTGAAATGAGCACATAGACCAGCACGCCCGTGATGGCTACATATAGCCAAAGAGGAAGCGTCCAGCGCGCAATCTTGCGGTGTCTATCGAACTCACCACGCCACGAGCGAGCAATCGTAAAAAGCGCTAGCGGTAAGATGACAGCAGCTAAGACGATGTGCGTAATAAGCACAAAGTAGTAGAAGTAGCGAATTATGCCTTCACCGCCAAACTTCGTCGGTGGCGCTTGAGAGTGGTAAATCACATATGAGATGAGAAAGATACTGGATAGGACAAATGTGCTAATCATCAAGATACGATGCAGGGCGATACGCTTATTGCGGATAGCGACAAAACCAAGCACCAAAAACACAGCGCAAGTGCCGTTGATGAAAGCATGAAACTTTGGCAGCATTGAGACATTGATACCGCCACCGATTGCTAACACTTGCGGGAAGAAGAGCAAAAACGCTACAAGGCTAACAACCACAAGCGAAAGGGCATAAACGATAAGCGAGAGTGTCTTTTCGTTTGCCTGCTTCAAGTCCAAAGTGGGCATTTTAAACTCCTCCTCTGATTAAGTGTTACTGCTGAACTGCTTGCTTTCGTGCTGCAGCTTCCTCTGCTAAAAAAGGCTTAGCAAGCTCGCGAATTTGAGTTTTGAGAACGGCAATGCTGGCGTTGTCGTTGTGGCTAAAATAGCCACGAATGCGACCCTCAGGGTCAATCAGCACGAACTTGGTGCTATGCCCAGCTGGTAAATTTTCTGCGGGCAGCATGAAGCCTTTCTCAGAGAGCGTAATCACACTGTCAATAGAAGCACGGAGAAAACGCCAGCGTGTATCATAAACCCCATTTGCTTCGGCGTATTGGCGGAGCACCAAAGGCGTATCATAGTCGGGGTCAACCGTGATGGAGAAAAACTGCACACGCTGCGACGAAGCGTATAGCCGATAGAGTTCAGCCATCTGCTTAGTCATTACTGGACAAGCACCTGGACAGCGAGTGAAAATGAAGTCCAAAATTGTGATTTTCCCAAGCAAATCAGCCTCTGTAACAGTGTTGCCATACTGGTCTTCAAGACGGAAAGGGGGAACTTTAGCAATAATAGGAATTTCCTGACGCGAAAAGTCCGCACGCTGAATCGCAAACACCGCCAGTGCCGTAATCACAATTACGCCGGCAGCAAGAGCGGAAAATAAGCGAAGTGTATACTTCATACTGCACTACCTTACTTCCATTTTGAACTGCAAACATAGCGCTTTTTAGGATGGGGTGCAACAGGCGCCTGTACTGTTGCAAGCGTAATCTAAGTGAGAGCAGCCGGCATTGAAGAGTTTCTTTCTCAAAAGTGCAGGTGCAATTGCTTTGGGCACACTTTGTCCTGCGCACTTGGCAAGAATAGCTAAAACGCCTATATTTGCTAATCTTTCTCAAAAAGTCTTAACACCAAACGCAATATGGCAGCAAAGAAAGGCAATCGCGTGGTGATTACGCTGGAGTGCACAGAGGCGCGCAAAGAGGGTAAAACGCCATCACGCTACACCACAGAGAAAAATAAGCGCAACGACCCCGAGCGCTTGGAGCTGATGAAATATAATCCTTACCTCAAGCGCCGCACTTTACATAGAGAAGTGAAGTGACGCTGAAAGATTGTAGTCAAGCAACTGAACACAAAGTTTGAAGAAGGCGTATCAGCTACGCCTTTTTCTTTTTTCAAAGCCTGTGCGGACAAGACAATGATTCGCCTGATTGTTTCTCTACTAACACTGCTGCTCGTTTCTACAGTGCCGCTCTGGGCACAAGATGTCCTGCCACCTATCAAGCGTGATAAGCTTAGCTTTATTTCCAAAGTAACCTGCGGCATTGATGCTTTTCTTGAAAAGTATCCAGAAGCAGATGGACGCGGCGTAATCATTGTGATTCTTGACACGGGCGTCGATATGGGCATTGAAGGCTTGAAGCGCACCTCACTGGGCACACCCAAAGTAATTGATGTGCAGGATTTCAGTGGGAGCGGAAATGTGCCGCTGACAGTTGGAAAATTAGATACACTTCGCGGTCGAGTATGCCTGCAAGATACGGTGAACAAAGTTACACTGTTAGGTATCGACGCACTGCCGCAGCCAATTGACTGTACATACTTCGTTGGTGTCTTCAAGGAGGCACGCCTTCAAAATGGTGAAGTGCCCGATGTAGATGGTGATGGCAAATCAGAGACGGTGTTTGGTATCGTGGCGATGAGAACAAAGGACGGTGCATTAGCATTCGTGGATGCAAACGCTGATGGCAACTTATCGGACGAAAAGCCACTACGCACCTACAGAGAGTGCTTCGACACTTTCACGTTTGTGCAAAAAGATACCACAAAACTACCTGTAATGACCTGTGCGTTGAACATCTTTCTGGACAAGCGGCTTATTGTGATTCACTTTGACGATGGAGCACACGGCTCGCATGTTGCAGGGATTGCAGCAGGCTACAACATCTATGCGACGCCTACGCAACCGGGTTACAACGGCATTGCACCGGGTGCGGAACTTGTCAGCCTGAAAATTAGCGATGGTGCAATTGGGCAGTTGACCACCACAGGTAGTATGAAGCGTGCATATGAATATGCAGCTGCCTTGGCAGGCTCGCAGCCAAAACCAGTTGTCGTAAGTATGAGCTTTGGCGTGGCGTCAGAGATAGAAGCAAATGCAGATATGGAACGCTATCTGGACTCGCTATTAGAGGTAACTCCGAACCTGTATGTGGTTGTCTCAAACGGCAATGAAGGACCTGGAATTTCCTCAACAGGCTTGCCAGCTGCTGCCTCACGGGTGATTTCAGTTGGTGCGCTGCTCAATCGTGACATTGCACGTGATGCATACAACTCTGAGCAAAAAGAACATAGCATTTGGAATTTCAGTAGTCGTGGTGCTGAGACCCCAAAGCCCGATTTAGTTGCACCTGGTTCTGCTTATTCCACTGTGCCCAATCATTCACAGATGCCACTGATGAGCGGCACAAGTATGGCAGCACCGCATGTAGCAGGCGCAATTGCACTGCTACTCAGTGCATTGCTCAAAGAAGACCCAGAAGGTGTACGAGCGGGGCTATACTCGCAGCGCGTGATGAAACAAGCATTGCGCGCTTCAGCACGACCGCTCGCTGCATCGCTAGCATACAGTGAGTTAGACTACGGTGCAGGTCTCTTAGATGTGCCAAGAGCACTGGAAGCGCTGCGTGCATATCGCAAAAGTGGATTCAGTGCACGGCTGGTGGACTATCGCGTGCGAGTAGCGTCTAGCGTGCACGGCACAGATTACGGCACACCCGCAGCCTATCATCGCAGCACTGTGATTCCTGAGGCCGAAGTGTTTCAAGTTACGCCAATCTTTCCACCAAAGGTACCGCTACATGAGCAAGAGCGATTTTTCCGAGTTGTGTCTTTGCGTTCAACGGCAAGCTGGCTGAGACCAGTGCAGAGAAACGTGATTCTGCGTGGCAAAGAAGGAGCAAGCATAAGAGTGCTATACGACCGCAGCAAGCTAAAAAAGCCAGGCGTCTATCACGGTAAGGTGATAGCGACGGCTAGCCAAAATAGCAAGTTCCCTGAGGTAGAGTTCGAGCTGCATAATACGATGGTGGTGCCTTATCTCTTCGACCATCAAGGATGGCTAACACTGGAGCGAGAGACGCTGAGGCCTGGAGAAATTCGCCGATATTTTTTCGCTGTGCCCAGCGATGCATCGGCTTTGACAGTCTCGATTGTAAGGCAAGGTAAGCAACCATGCGAGGTGTCGGGAGCGCTGGTGACACCACGAGGCGCTGTAGCAATGCCAATTTCAGCGCCAGCAGACGACGAGCAGGAATCGAATGTAAGCCTCACACGAGAATTAGAAGCAGGAATCTATGAGGTTGTGCTTCAAGCCGAGTCAGGAGCTCGGCAGCCCTCGTGCTTTACGTTTGAAGTGGCAATTGAACGTGTTTCAATAAACCCAACAGTTGTAACACCAGCGCTTTTACGTGCAAAGGTAGTGAATACCAACTCGGAAACAGTGCGAGGCAGTCTCAGTGCTCGCATTAGTAGCTATGTCAAAACGCATTTTGACACGCTCTACGCAGGGCAGATTTATCGCTTGCCAATTTTGCTTTCTGAAAAGGATGTAGCGCTTACAGTGAAGCTAATGCTTACAAAAGAAGACTACAACAAAAATACAGACATCGGACTCCTGATTCTTGATAGCTTAGGGCGGAAACTGGTAGCGCAGCCTGTTGATGCAGCCACTAAGAGTATTCGCTTTGTAAATGTCTATGATAATCCTGCACAGGTGTTTTTTGAAGTGCACTACGGCTTTGCAGATGATTCGCCACGAAATTTTGTGCGTCTATGCATAGAGGAAATCCACGCCATTCAGCCTGTTACGCTCTCGTCCCAAATGAATCTCTCAGTAGAACTGTTGCCTTTCGTGCCCGTTATGCTGGAGTGGCAAATACCTAATGACTTGCCGCAAATACCCAGAGGTTATACCTATCGTGGTGACTTGCGCTTCGAAGACCTATTTAATCAACTGAAGTCTATTCAGTCTTTTCTTGTGCCACGATACTAATGACGAAAAAATCAAAGTTAAGTTGTTAGGTTTAGCTTGCTTCTACGCCAACTGCTCCTAATTCTACTGCCTTCTTATGCTGTGTTTCGCAATCCCGAATAGCACATTTCTAACGCATTTTTGCAGATGTGTTAGGTTTTTGCTATCTTTGCGCAACCTAAATCCAGCCTTGTATGATGGGCTTTCCAGTCAGCAAAGCCCAACTGGCGGCGAAAGTAACACATAGTTGCAGTGCTGCTAGGCAGCTTAGTCCCTACCGTTCTTTGCGGCTTAATCAAACCGTCTCGGCGTCAATGAAGCAAAGTGTTACAAACTAATAAACCCTAATTATGGCAAATCCCAACAACAAAACTATTCTGATTGCAGATGATGAAGTAAGTTACGTATCGCTACTGCGCACCCAGTTCGAGAAAGAGGGCTACAGCGTTATTTGGGCGCAAAGTGCGGCGGAGGCGATGGCGAAGGTTGCTATGCGCCCGATTGCTGTCATTGTGGACTTAATGCGCAGTCAGGGAGCAGGATTAGAGTTGTGTCGTAAGCTACGCGCATTTCCAGAGTGGCGGCATCTGCCTATCATCGTCTTTACAAGCAAGCAAGAAGAATCAGATGAGGTCATTAGCCTGGAAATGGGGGCTGACGATTTCGTGCATAAGTCAGCAACGCCTCGCGTGCTGCTGGCGCGCCTGCGTAATATCTTGAAGCGCTGTACTGCACCAGCGTCGACCACAGAGGTAAGTTACATCAAAGTTGGGGCACTTGAAATCGACCGCGCAACTTACACGGTGCGCCTAAGTGGCAAGGAGGTTTTCCTACCAAGAAAAGAGTTCGAGCTGCTCTGGGTATTGGCATCTAACAAAGGCAAAGTTTTTTCTCGTGAGATGCTCTTGCGCAGTGTCTGGGGAGAAAATGTGTATGTAACTGAACGCACGGTCGATGTGCACATCTGCAAAATCCGTCAGCGCTTAGGTGCATTTGGTGCAGAAAATCTTGAAACAATCAAGGGGGTCGGCTATCGCATCAAGGCATAACAGCGGCAAAAAGCGGCTATCAATGCTGAGCATGCACCCCAATGCTTAGCATTGAAGCCTAAGAAGTCAGAGGTGAGTTCGGCGCAATGCGCTACACAACAACTTTTTCCACAATCTCGAGGCTGCAACTTTTCTTAGAGACGTGGAGCATTGCTTTGGCGCCGAAAGGCAAAGTCAGCTTATGCTTGATATGCCCAAATGAAAGGTTCGCAAAAGCAGGCGCTTGACGAGGCAGTTTCTTCACATACCCTGCAATCACTTCTTCCATTGAAAGCGTAGGTTTGTCATCTTCGGGTTCAAAGTCTGTGATTTGCCCAATTACCAACCCGCCAAGTCTGGAAAGAATTTGAGAATGTTCAACTTGCGAGAGCATTCGGTCAATGCGGTATGGCTCTTCGCCCACATCTTCAATGACGAGAATGCGGCGCTGCATTTTGGGCAAGTAAGGTGTGCCAATCAGCGTAGTAAAGAGCGAGAGATTAGCACTGATGAGCCGACCACGATGTTCGCCAGCTTTGAGTGCAACCCGACAGTGAGAGCTATGATTGGGCAAAGCACCATAAACCGAAGCAGAAGTAAGCATTCGCCAAAGGTGTTCTTGAGCAAAGTCGTCAGGGTGCGTCATATCCGAAGCAAGCATCGGGCCGGAGAATGAAATGAGACCGCACTTTGCAAAAAGTGCGCAGGAGAGCGCTGTAATGTCAGAAAAGCCAACAAAAATTTTAGGGTTACGAGCAATGGTATAGTAGTCCAGCAGTGAGAGGAGGCGTGGCGAGCCATAGCCACCGCGTAAACAAAAAATTGCCGACACTTGCTTGTCGGCAAACATCTCATTCAAATCCCGAGCCCGCTCTTGGTCAGTGCCGGCTAAGTATCCATACACCTTGCGGACGGCTTTGCCAAATTTGACACGGTAGCCAAGGCTTTCAATATATGTGGCGGCACGCTCTAATTTATCTTCGGGGTAAACAGGGCTTGCAGGTGCAACAATGCCAATCACATCGCCCTGCCGTAGTCGCTTTGGTTTAAGAATCTTCAAGCGTTGCAGAAGAGTTAGGTATTCTGAATGTTTTCTGCAATCACGATGGCACGGTTGTTGTTCATCTCCACAAAGCCGCTTGAAATCTTGAAGGTTTGCTTGGATTTGTCGGGCAGTTCTATGCGCAACTCACCTTCCTGCAAGGCAGCCAAGATCGGAGCGTGATTTTGCAAAATTTGAAAGCTGCCTACAACGCCGGGCAGAGTTAGTGAAACAACTTCTCCCTCAAAAACTGAGCGAAGAGGCGTCACGATTTCAACCTGAAATGCCATTGTTAGTAGCTTGGTAAGGTTTTAGCTTTCTCGACTGCTTCTTCAATCGTGCCAACTAAGCGGAAAGCAGCTTCAGGTAGGTGGTCGTGCCGACCTTCCAGAATCTCTTTAAAGCCGCGAATGGTGTCTTCAATGCGGACATATTTGCCCTCAAGACCCGTAAATGGCTTAGCCACAAAGAAGGGCTGAGAGAGAAATTGCTGAATGCGGCGAGCACGAGCCACAATCACTTTATCTTCGTCAGACAGCTCGTCCATGCCCAAGATGGCGATAATGTCTTGCAGGTCTTTGTAGCGCTGCAAAATTTGCTTGACGCCTTGTGCGACTTCGTAATGTTCTTGACCGACGATGTTAGGGTCAAGAATCTTTGAGGTCGAGTCCAGTGGATCGACGGCGGGGTAGATGCCCATTTCAGCGATTTGGCGAGAAAGCACGGTAGTTGCATCAAGATGGGCAAAGGTGGTTGCAGGGGCAGGGTCGGTGAGGTCGTCAGCAGGCACATAAATAGCTTGCACCGATGTAATAGAGCCTTTCTTTGTCGAGACGATACGGTCTTGCAGAGCGCCCATTTCCGTTGCGAGCGTCGGTTGATAGCCCACCGCACTGGGCATTCGTCCTAAGAGTGCGGAGACTTCCGAACCTGCTTGAGTAAAGCGGAAGATATTGTCAATGAAGAGCAGCACATCGCGCCCTTCTTCATCGCGGAAGTATTCGGCAATTGCAAGGCCAGTTAGTGCAACCCGCGCACGAGCGCCGGGTGGCTCATTCATTTGCCCGAATACCAATGCTGCATTTTTAATAACGCCTGACTCTTCCATTTCAAGCATTAGGTCATTGCCTTCGCGCGTACGCTCTCCAACGCCAGCAAAGACAGAATAGCCGTTGTGAAACTTGGCGATGTTGTTGATTAGCTCTTGGATAATCACCGTTTTGCCAACGCCTGCACCACCAAAGAGTCCTGTTTTGCCGCCTTTGGTATAAGGTTCAAGCAAGTCAATCACCTTAATGCCCGTTTCCAGCATCTCAGCTTTGGTAGAAAGCTCCTCAAAAGCTGGAGGGTGGCGGTGAATTGGATACTTTTTAGCGCTTTTAATTGGCGGTTTGCCATCAATCGGTTCGCCCACAACGTTGATAAGGCGACCTAAGACAGGCTCTCCAACTGGAGTTTCAATCGGTCCACCCGTGTTGATGACTTTCATACCGCGTGTGAGACCATCAGTAGTGTCCATTGCAATAGTCCGCACACGCTCTTCGCCTAAATGCTGCTGCACTTCAAGCACCAGATTGCTGCCATCTGGACGCTTGACAATCAGTGCATTCATAATTGCGGGAAGGTCGCCGTTTGGGAAATCAACGTCAATAACGGGACCGATGATTTGAGCAATAACGCCTTCTTGCATCTATGAGTGAAGATTTAGAGTTGGAAAAAGTGCGCTGGAGAGACTTCCAAGCGTTTTTTGAGCCACCTGCGGGACTCGAACCCGCGACCTGCTATTTACGAAACAGCTGCTCTACCGACTGAGCTAAAGTGGCACTTGCAAGCTGCAAATATACACGCGCGCTACATTTTCTCAAAGGACAGACGCGGCGAAGAACTGTCATTCCGCCCTTGCTTGCAGAGGCAGATGCGTCAGGGCAAAAAGCTAAGTTCAATGGCTTTGCTAGTCAGTTTCAAAACTTCGGTGGGGAAGATGCCTAGGAGCAGAATAGCAAGAGCGACCAGCGCTAGGGTGAATGCAGGAGCAGTAGAGGAAATGTCACTGATAGGCTCACTTTCTTGCATAAACATACTGACCACAACACGCAAGTAGTAGTAAGCCGAAATCGCACTGGCTAAGACGCCGACCATCGCCAGCCACGCAATGCCTGAACTGACGGCGGCCACAAAGACCTTATACTTTCCCACAAAACCAGCAAAAGGGGGCAGACCAGTCAGGCTCAGCATAAAGACAGCCATTGTGCCAGCCAGCAGCGGAGATTTTTTGAAAAGTCCAACGCAGTCGCGATAGGCATTACCGAAGCCTTCTGCTTCCAGCAGCGCAATCACACCGAATGCGCCAAGGTTCATCAGAGTATAGACCAGTGTGTAGTACATAACTGCGCTGTAGCCCTCTGAGCCGCCTGCAGCAATACCTACAAGCATATACCCTGCGTGGGCAATTGAAGAGTAAGCAAGCATTCGTTTTAAGTTATCTTGGGCTAAGGCTGCTACGTTGCCAACGACCATTGAGGCAACCGCAATCACAGACACAGCAGAAGACCAATTGAGATTACCTTGCAACTGTCCTGAAAAGCTGCTGGCCACGCTAATCAGGGCGGCAAAGGCAGCAGCTTTTGCGCCAGTGGACATAAAAGCGCTGGCAGGCGTGGGAGCGCCTTCATAGACATCAGGCGTCCATTGGTGAAATGGCACAGCGGAGATTTTGAAAAAAAGCCCAATCATCAATAGCGAAAGACCAATCCAGAAAAGCACAGAGGGAGGGCGCACTTGTAGCATATCAGCAATTCGATGCAGCGCCATTTCGCCCGTTGCCCCGTAGATGAGCGAAATGCCATAGAGGAAAAATCCAGAAGCGAAAGAACCTAAGAGAAAGTATTTCATTGCAGCTTCGTTGGAACGGAGGTTGCGACGCATTAGACCAGCCAGAACATAAAGCGCAATCGACATCGTCTCCAGACCAATGAAAAGCACAGAAAGGTGTGCAGCCGAGGCCATCAACATCATGCCTAAAATGGAGACAAACATCACGATGTAATACTCGCCGAACCAGATATTTTCTTGCTCGAGATAGCGGTCAGAGATAAGCGTAACCAGTATGCCAGCCAGCAAAAAGACAAGGTTGACAAAGTGCTGGATAGCCCCAAAGCGAATCATTTCATTGAAGGCAAAGCCTTGATGGGGAAAGCAGTAAAGCGTAGCGGCGCCAACGGCAAAAAAACCAAGCAGGGTGAGCCACTTTGTAACCAGATGCCGCTGAATGTATGCTTCGACGACGATAAGCAAAACAATCCAGAGTGTTGCAAGCAGCAAAGGCAAAGAGAGAAGAAAATCCTGAGCCATAACACCGTTAGGGTTTGGTAGAATGCTGCAAGGATTGGGCTTGCTGAGGTTGCTTAATGTGCTCAATCGTGGCACGTGAGACAGGCACAGAGATGCGTAAAATTGAGCTAGGTGCTAAGCCAATCCAAAGCATCAAAAGAATCATTGCTGCAGCGACGGCTTTCTCACGCCAGTTAAAGTCAAGCGCCGTGCGCAGAGTCTCACTGAGCTTGCCGAAAAAGATTTTTTGCGTCATCGGTAACATATAGACGACTGCCAAAATCACGCCAATCGCAGCGAGTACTGCATAGAGACCTGTGCCAAGCACAGCCGATTTAAATGAACCTGTTAGAATCAAAAATTCACCAACGAAGCCAGAAAGCCCAGGCAGGGCAACCGATGCAAGCATGGCAAAAAGGAAAGCTGAAGCCGCAAAGGGCGTTGCGGCTTTTAAGCCACCATATCGGTGCATCTCTTTCCAGCCAAACTGTGCCTCGAGCCGATCGACGACGAGAAAGAGTAGGCCTGTAGAAAGACTGCTGTGAAGCATCTGTAAGAGTGCGCCCTGAAGCGATTCTTCTGTAAAGGCAAAAATGCCAAGTAACATAAAACCCAAGTGGCTAACCGATGAAAATGCTAGCACACGCTTCATTTCTGCCTGCGCCGCTGCAACCAGTGCGCCATAGAGGATAGTAATCACCGCCAGTGTGCCGATGAGGGGCGCATAGCCTGCTGCCGCTTCGGGAAACAGCATCACATTGAAGCGAATGAGTGCATATGGGGCGACTTTAAGCAAAAGACCAGTGAGCACTGTGCCCAATGGTGACTCCGCATACACATCGGCTGCCCAAGTGTGGAGCGGAAAAATAGGCGATTTAACAAAGAAGCTCAGACCGAAAATCCAGAAAAGAATCTGCTGGGCATCAATAGGGAGTGAAAGTGAAGTGAGTTTTTGGTAGTCCGTCGTAAAAATACCGCCGTTAACGTCTCTACCAAGATAGCCGAGATAGATTACGCCCACCAACATCACCAACGAGGCAGTGAGCATATAGAGCAAAAATTTCGTAGCGGCTTCTGCGCGTCGCTTTCCGCCCCACATTCCGATAAGAAAATACATCGGGATAAGCATCGCTTCCCAGAAAATGTAGTAGAGGAATAGGTCAATGGCTGAAAAAATACCCAGTATGCAGGTTTCAAGCGTTAAGAGAAAGAAAAAATACTCGCGCACCGATGTCTCAATCGACCAAGACAGTAGTGTGGCAATAGCGAACATAATAGCGGTCAGCACAAAAAGCGACAGTGACAGCCCGTCAAGCGCAACGCTATACTTCACATCAGCCGAAGTGCCAAGCCACTGCTCCAGAGCAATATGCTGAAACTGAAAGCCTGCATCAGGATTAAATTGCAAAGCTAAGTGCAAGCTGCCGCTTAGCGTCAGAAGCGACACACCGCTGGCGTAAATGCGCACCGCGGTTATAGCATTTCGCCTAAAAAGGAAGAGCGGAATGGAAAGTAGGAAGGGCAGAAAGATGATGATGGTTAGACTGCTCATACTTACTTGCAAATTGCCCGCAAGATACGCAAATCTGTGGAGAGCTAAAAGGCTGCACTTTGAACTCCATACATAACGCTTGAAACTCTTGCCGTTATTGCCGCAGAATCTGGCGGTCTTGCTCCACATTGTGCGGCAAGTTGCTTGAATGAGATGGCACTAGCGCAGTGGAGCAGACTTTCTCTCTGTGGGGGCTAAAGTGCAGCGTCTGTTACCCTACCTGCGTCTGGTGCATTTGTGAGAGATTATGCATTGTGCTAATCTTGCAGCACTTTTTTGAAAGAGCGATTATCTATTTAACCAACAAACTAACGATTACTATGTCAATTACAGCGCCTTCTTCAACCCCGAAAACTGACCTTGAAATCGCACGCGAGGCAAAGCTGAAGCCAATTGTAGAAGTAGCAGAAAAATTAGGTGTCGGAGGCGAGCACTTAGAGCTATACGGCAAATACAAGGCCAAACTTCCCCTCTCGCTCATTGATATGGAAAAGGCGAAGCGTGGCACTTTGATTCTTGTCTCGGCGATTACACCAACGCCAGCAGGTGAGGGCAAAACCACCACGACAATTGGTCTTACTGAAGCCTTGAATCGGTTGAACAAAAAGGCAGTAGCTGTCTTGCGTGAGCCATCCTTAGGGCCTGTTTTCGGCATCAAAGGTGGCGCGACGGGAGGAGGGTATTCGCAGGTCGTACCGATGGATGAAATTAACTTGCACTTCACGGGTGATTTCCCTGCGATTGAGAAGGCGCACAATCTGCTGGCAGCGGTCATTGACAACAATATCCAAAATCGCAAGAATAATCTGGGCATTGAGCCGCGCTCGGTGCGCTGGAAACGCGTCATGGATATGAACGACCGAGCGTTACGCAAAATTATCGTTGGCTTAGGCGGAAAAGGCTACGGTATTCCACGCGAGACAGGGTTTGATATTACGGCTGCCTCCGAGGTAATGGCGATTCTTTGTATGTCTAACGACCTTTTTGAGCTAAAAGAGCGGCTGGGGAACATCTTCATAGGCTACACGCGCGATAAAAAGCCAGTCTTTGCGCGCGACCTTAAGGTGCATGGTGCAATGGCAGCCTTGATGAAAGACGCTATCAAGCCCAACTTGGTGCAGACGCTCGAGGGCAATCCGGCGATTATTCACGCTGGACCATTTGCCAACATTGCGCAGGGCACGAATACAATTATAGCCACGCGCATGGGACTATCGCTGGCCGATTACGCCGTAACAGAAGCAGGATTTGGGTTTGATTTGGGAGGCGAAAAGTTTCTCAATATCAAATGTCAGTATGGTAACTTCTCTCCAAAGGCTGTTGTGATTGTAGCCACTGTGCGAGCGCTCAAGTATCATGGCGGCGCGCCGCTCGACACGCTCAAGCACCCTAATCTTGCTGCACTGAGTATGGGGCTGGCAAATTTGGACAAGCACCTTGAAAATGCACGCCTTTTTGGCTTACAGCCTGTTGTAGCGGTCAATAAGTTCTACACAGATACGCAGGAAGAGTTGGATTTAGTCGTTAAGCATTGTGCGTCGCTGGGCGTGAAAGCCGCCATTTCAGAAGTCTGGGCAAGGGGTGGGGCAGGTGCCTTGGAGCTAGCTGAGTATGTCTTGGAAGCGGTAGAGCAAAGTCACGGTTTTGTGCCGCTCTACGACTGGTCGTGGGGAGTGGAAAAAAAGATTGAGACTATTGCGACCAAGATCTATGGAGCAGAAAAGGTAGTCTATCAAGCGCAAGCACAAGCCGATTTGAAGACGATTGAAGCGTTGGGGCTGGACAAGCTGCCGATTTGCATGGCAAAAACACAAAAGTCGCTATCGGATAACCCTGCGCTGATTGGGCGTCCAAGTGGCTTTACGCTCACCGTGCGTGAAATTGAAATCGCAGCTGGAGCAGGATTCCTAATACCGATTACGGGGGAAATTGTGCGGATGCCCGGTCTGCCTGAAGTGCCTGCAGCGGAGATAATCGATATTGATGAGCATGGCAATATCGTCGGGCTGTTTTAAGTAGCGGCAGTGCGCAATAAGGTTTGCCCTAATCTGCATCAGAAAGGTTAGGGCAACACAGTCTGCCTAAGACAGAAAAAGTTCTCTTTAGGCGGGTGGGGTATAGGCTAACCGCGCTGCGCCGGTTTCTCCGACACAAGAGATAAAGATTTCTTTAAGCGAAGGCTCAGCTAATTCAAAGCGCGTGATGTCTGTATCGCTTCTAATCTGAGTCAGGATATCCTTTGGCGTTGTCCCGTTCAGTAACTTAAGTTCCACTGACTTAGGTGAGCGGTCAGAAACTTCAACTTTACCTTGCGCAACCAATGCATCAATGAAATGATCGCTGCCCTCAAAATCTAAATGCAAATGATTTTTTCCGTAGGCGCGTTTAATCTCGCGAACACTGCCGCCCAGCACTTTTTCACCGTTGTTGATAAGAACAATGGAATCACAGATTTTTTCGACTTGTTCCATTCGGTGCGTGGAAAAAAGAATTGTTTTGCCAGCTTTCTTAAGTTCCATAATCACATCCATGATTAACTCGGAGTTGATGGGGTCTAAGCCAGAGAAGGGTTCATCAAGAATTAGTAACTCTGGCTCGTGCAAGACAACCGAGATAAACTGCACTTTTTGCTGCATTCCTTTAGAGAGTTCTTCGACCTTTTTTTTGAGCCAAGCGTGAATGTCGAAGCGAGTTGCCCAGTGTTCCACGTGAGCTTTAGCAGCAGAACGTGATAAACCCTTAAGCTCAGCAAAATAGAGGAGGGTTTCGCTTACAGTCATTTTTCTGTATAACCCACGCTCTTCAGGAAGGTAGCCAATTTTGTTCTGCAGTTCAGCGCACATTGGTCGGCCGAGAAACTCCACAGTGCCTTTGTCAGGGTAAGTAATGCCGCAAATCATTCGAATCGTAGAGGTTTTGCCGGCGCCATTCGGCCCTAAGAGTCCAAAAATTTCGCCTCGCTGCAGTTCGAATGAAAGATTTTTTACGGCAACCTTGTCAGCATATGATTTCGTGACATTGATAAGTTTAAGCATAAATTAGCTTGCGATTAAGAGTGATGTAAAACTGCAAGACAGTTCCTGATGAATTTACTGCGTTTTTTAGGGCAAAGCAAGTTAAAATTTCGTGAAATTTCCAAGCACCTCCTCGCGTGAGCATTCCGTGCAAGTGCCAAACTCTAAAGGCCGGCCATTTAGGAGAGGAGGGCGGGCTGAAATGTCCAAACGGAGCGCTGCAAAGCCAATCCGAAGAAGCGTCTCAACCCTATAACCCATTGCTTGGAAGAGACGTCGCACTTCTCGATTTTTGCCTTCAGTAAGCGTAAGCTCAACTTCGTAAGAACTGCGCGGGCAAATTTGGCGCGGTGTTGCAAAGTAGTGCTGACCACGCACCTTGATTTCTACACCGCTTTCTAACTTTTTTAATGCGTCAATGGTCAGTGGTTTATTAAGCGTAGCAAGATATGTTTTAGGTATATTGTTTTCAGGAAAAGTAAGAAAATTTGCAAGGTCATTGTCGTTTGTGAAAAGTAGAAGTCCGGCTGTATCCATATCTAGCCGACCGACTGCAAAGAGACGCTCAGGAATTGCATTAGCTATTAAAAATGCTTGCAAGTCGTCATACACAGTTGCACGACCTAATTCATCAGCGCAGGTGGTTACAACGCCTCTACGTTTGTTCATGACAACATAGCGCAAAGTTTGTTTGGGTGGCATCTCAATCCCAATTAGCTCAATTTTTGCATTGAGCGGCACAAGCATTTCAGGAGAGTCTGCTACGATACCATTTACTTTTACTTTTTTTGCGGCAATCCAGCGCGCAGCTTCCTTCCGAGAGCAAATTCCTTGCTTAGACATTACTCGAGCCAGCGAGCGGTATTTGACTGCAGCACGGTGCTTCATTTTAATGAAGTTTATGGCGTCTCTCGCTAATTAAGAAGATTGCAGGCAAAATAAGTAAAACCAAAATTGTGGAAGAAATCATTCCGCCAATCGTGCCAACTGTAAGTCCATACCAGATACTGCTTTTCTCAGCACGAATGAGCATTGGCAAAAGCGATGCAACTGTAAGCAAGCTGGTCATTAAAATTGGACGGACACGCTCCAGAGAGGCTTCTATGGCTGCAGTTTTTATGCTACTTGTCTTTTGGCTTTGGGTTTTTGCCATCATTCTGTCCACCAGTATGATAGAGTTATTTACAACAATGCCGCTGAGCAGCAAGAGAGAAGCATAACCGCCTCTGCCGAAATTGGCATCAAAGAAGTAGAAACTGAGAAATACACCTGCAAGGGCCATCGGCACGGCTAAGATAATTAAAAAAGGTTTCGAGAACGATTCATAGAGCGCAGCAGTTACAATGAAGACAATCAAAAGAGAAAGCAGCGCAGCAGAGATAAAGTCACCTATATTTTGCGCAGAGAAAGAAAAAAAGTCTGCTTGCTTTGCGTCAATGCTGTATCCTGGAGGTAGTGGAAATCGAGAAAGGACATTTTCTATGTAGCGCTGCCCGAAATCATAACGACCTTTGTAGTTGAGCGTAATCCACCGCTGATATTGCTGATTTTCACGCAAAATTTCGGAAAGAATTTTCTGCTGCTCAATGCGAACTAAGTCAGAGAGCCGAACCGATGCAAGTTTCTCATGATAGGTATCAAATGATAAATCGCTTGTAGAATACTGTGCAGCTTCTCTGAATTTAATTTCTGCTTGATATTCACGACTATCCACTACGAGCTGCATCAGCGACATTGTGCCACTAGCTTTCCGCTGGATTGTGCTCAGCACATTTGGCAACGATATGTCGTAGTTTCTTAATGCATTGCGCCTAAGGTTTAGCACAATTTCGCTTCCGCTCTCGAGGTAGCCAAATGCTTTGTCAATTCTGCAATTATCCACTCTTGGATTTTTTTCCAACTCCTCTTTCAGTTTTTCGCATAGCGTTTTCAATTTTTCGTAATTGTAGCCTAAGGCTTTCAGGCGAAACGAACTAAATTCGCTGCTGCCTGAAAAGAAGCCAGGGCCGTAGCCATAAACGGCAATCGATGCACCGCCAACCCTTGCACCAATTGCCGTAAGATGTGCTTTCACAATGTATGGCAAACCGATGGGAGCATCTTTGGAAAAATATACAGTAATCTCTGCATCTTCTCCATTGATCTCAGTTACAAATTTTTCTATGCCTTGCTGATACTCCAAAAGCGGCTTTTCAAATCGAGATGCAATTTCATTGAGGCGTTCAGGGCTGGTGCCTTGCGGCGCATTAATGCTAATGCCGAGATAGGTGTCGCCAACATAGCCAAAGAATTCAGAACGGGGAACATATTTGTAAAAGAGATATGAACTGCCGCCTAATATGTAGTTCAAATACGGTTTTGCCAGAAGAAAATACTCGCTGCCGAGCGTGGCGTTATAGATGTTTTCCAGAACGGTTCGTTCAGGCGTTTTTTCATCGCCTAATTTGTCAGGCAAAAGATAAATCGGAATGCCTATTAAGAGAATGGCAAGCATAATAAATCGCTTTGGCCTGTCCAAAACGTAGTTCAGCGTCGCTCGATAGACATCCGACAACCACGTTTCAACTTTAGAAGACGTTTTAATTTTAACATTTTTCGCGCCTAAATGAAATACGAGCGAAGGAATCAGCGTGAAAGAAATGACCAAAGACGCCAACAGTGAGACGGAAATTGAGACGACAAATTCAATGAAATAGAGGCGGATTTCGTCAGGCAAGAAAAGAATGGGCAAAAGCGCACCAATAGTGGTCAGAGTAGAGGCAAGCACGGGGAGGAAGACCTCGGCAGTTGCTGCGGCAATCAGCTCATCTTTCGCTTTATTCATCCAGAGCCGTCGCTCAATGTTGTCCATCACGACGACCGCATTGTCAGTTAGAATGCCAAAGACCAATATCATTCCTGCAATCGTAATCAGGTTCAGGCTGTAGCCCAGCGCAGAGAGCGCCAGCACGCTTGCCGACAGTGCAAAAGCGATGTTTAGAATGACAATGAGCGTCAGGCGAGCGTTTCTCAGGAAGAAAAATAAGACGAGAAGAACCGCAATAAGCGCGATTGCTAAATCTTTGACGAGGTTATCAAGTTCGCGCCGCAAAGGCTCAGTGCGGTCAATCGCTTTGACATATGTCAGTGCGCTTAAATCGTGCGCAATCACGTTTTGAATCGTTGCTTCGACAGCGTCAGCAAGTTTGAGACTGTTAGAATTTGCTTCCCGACTGATAGCCATTGTAACAGCGTCTTTAGCATTAATGCGGAAGTAGCGCATTTGTTCGGGCATTTCAATGCGCACTTTGGCGACATCGCGCAGCTTAATAAATCGCATCGGAGTGCTTGTGCCGCCCAAAACAGCGGGCTTGATGACAATTTGTTCAAGTTCGGTCAGCGAGCGGATGGACGTTTCGGCGCGCAATGAAACATATCGCTGATTATGAATCACTTTTCCAAAACTTTTGCGCAAGCTCACTTGGCTGAGGGTAGCTTGAATGTCCTCTATGCTAACGCCCAAAGCGCGCATAGCCGTCTCATCTAGCTCAATGATAAGTCGCTCAGTTTCTGCACCGTAAATCACAATCTCGCCAATCCCTTCTAACCCGTTTAGCAGCGGCACAAGGTATTTTTCTAGTTGCTCTTTAATAAGTGCAGGTGAAATTTCAATGTCGGACTTAGGGAAAAATTGATAGACCAGAAAGCCCTGCAAATCCCGAAACTCCTTCGGCACATATTTTTCTAGTGTCGGGCGCGAAACGCCTGCTGGGAGAGCCTGCCAAAGCTCTTCCAGACGTTCCATCAATTCCACTTTTATTAAATTCGCATCAGCGTCTTTTTCAAATTCCAGATAAACGAGCGACAGTCCTTCGCGCGTGCGCGACGTGACTTTTTTTACCCCTCGAATCGCTGCGGCGACTTCCTCGATTTTCGCCGTCACTTGCGCTACCATTTGCTCGGGCGACGCATTGCGCCAAGTCGCGCGGATAGAGATGCGCGGAAATTCCGCTTCCGGCGACGTGGAAATAGGCAATTTGATTCCGAAAAATATAGATAGTCCCAATACCAACGCTCCAGCCATGCTCAGCGCAACGGGACGATAAAGCAAAGCTTGAAGAATGCGCGTCATCGTTTCAGAAGTGATTTTGCGTTACAGTAACATTAGGCTGTATTGACATCCTGCGCAGGATAAATGGCAGCGTCATCTCAGCAGTTGCGCAAAAACGAACTCTCATTCCAAGCGCAGCGAGGCATCTAACCTCACCCCCGATTCCGACTGTGGCGGAATCTTTCCCCTCTCCTTGCTAAGGAGAGGGGGTTAGGAGTGAGGTGGCTCTCCAAGCGCAAGCCTTGACGAGCGTTAAGACAGAAGGAGAGGAGTGAGGTGGATTCTCCCCCTCACTCCTCTCAGGGTCAGAATAATCCAATGCGTCTGGATTGTTCGTCGCAGTCAGACGATTGTTGAAGCGCGTTAGACGAAAATTTAATTTGCCAACGCGACATTTCAGCGCTTAACACCCGGCTTGGATGTGCGCTTGCAACTTAAAACGCGCTGCCTTAACTTCCAACGCAACTTTTCCCGAAAGCATTGCCCGAAACGAAGACGCGCAAATGACCTTGACCCGATGAAACGCCCATCTGCCCCGACCGATGCTGCGGCTTGCCGACAACTGCTGACAAAAGCGCTCACACACGCCCCTGAGTACCGCTTCCGACTCAGTTCGCTCTGCCACGCGCTCCAACTCAGCGAGCGCAAACTCTGGCAACTCTGCCAAGATTGTTTCGGGCAAACGCCCAAAGCGTTGATGGACTGGGCGCGGGCAAAAACGTTTTTGCAGGTCGTGGAACTCGAGCCTGAACTCAAACTTCGAGCCTTGGGGAAGCGACTGGGTTTTGAGAGCGAGAGCGCGTTCAACAGGTTTGCGCATAGAGTATTTGGCGGCTCGCCGCAGCAAGCGAAAGAGCATCGGGGAGCGTCGGCGCAGGCGTTGCAGGCGCGGTATGAGGCGATAGAGGCGTGGTTTGCGCGGGAGACGGCAGGGGCGGCAGCAAGCGATGCTGCGCTGGGGGAGAGGGTGAGCAAAAGGCTGTGGCAAACGGAAGATAGCGATAGCGGCGCCAGCAGAGTCAGGA
Organism: Chloroherpetonaceae bacterium; assembly: GCA_025056565.1. Lineage (NCBI taxonomy): Bacteria > Pseudomonadati > Chlorobiota > Chlorobiia > Chlorobiales > Chloroherpetonaceae > Chloroherpetonaceae bacterium. Next base: position 52,777 of record JANWWA010000018.1, read on the forward strand.
AAACCCGACCGAAACGGAAAACCGAATCAGAAAACCGAATCAGAAAACCGAAACGGAAAACCGAAACGGAAAACCGAATCAGAAAACCGAAACGGAAAACCGAATCAGAAAACCGAAACGGAAAACCGAAAACAAATTTTCTTGAAAAAACGAAAAAGCGACC
>JANWWA010000018.1:52949-53236 GCA_025056565.1 Chloroherpetonaceae bacterium
CAAACTTCAATCAAACGATGAAAAAGAAAATCGTCTTGGGCTTTTTTGCGCTGTTGTGCGCTCTTGTTACATCGTTTTTCCTCGAACCCCCGCAGTCTTCAGCAGAAAGTCTGGGGGAGAGGACATATGCTAGAATTCTGTGTGATCAAGATGGTATTGTGTGCGTGGGTCATGGAGGGTTTCGTTGCTGTGTTCCTACTGGTCAGGAGTAAAGCAATGGGGTTTAGAGCATCTCTAAACCCCTGTATCTTTTAGAGCAATGGGTCAATTCTGAATCTTCTCCACAG
>JANWWA010000019.1 GCA_025056565.1 Chloroherpetonaceae bacterium
ATCAACCAAACGGTCGGCACGTCCAACATTGACCTTCAGATCGGTTTCAACATTGCTCAGCCAACGGCGACTTCTTCGCCCTTCACATCGGTGGATTACAGTTTGAGCGGCACCGCCGTGGCGGGCAATGGCAATGATTACATCATTTTGCCAAGCGGCACAGGACCGCCAACGGACACAAAGAACGAGGAAATTACGCCAAATGCGCTCGGACGGGTGACATTTGACGACGGCATCACAAGCGACAATGTGCTAATGCTGCGCATTTTTGGCAGTTCGGTCTATAAGACGCCGCGCACGATTGTCCTAACGCTTCAGAATCCGCAGAGCGGCACGCTGGCGACGACCAACACGGTGCTGACCATCAATCTGACTTACTCGGCGCCGCAGCCGACGGTGCAGTTTGCGGTGGCATCGGGTTCGGGGCTTGAGACCAGTTCGCCCGTAAGCATCACGGTAACGCTCTCGGCAGTTTCAGGTTCGCCCGTTACGGTGAATTTTTCGCAAACGGGCGGCACGGCGACAAGCCCAGCGGATTACAGTTTCATCACGACCAGTCCGCTGACGATTCCTGCGGGGAGCACGACGGGAGCGATACAGCTGAGCGTGGTGAATAACCCTGCTGACCAACCTGACCGAGACATACAGATTACGCTGAGCGCGCCCAACGGCGCAACGCTCGGTTCGCCATCGGTTTTCACCTATACGATACTGGATGTGCCTGCGATTGGCGATGTGGGTCCGGGTGGAGTGGGCAGTAGCAGCACAAACCTATTGTGGTTGCGGGCGGATGCGGGGACATCAACAACCACAAATAACCAGCCCGTTAGTCAGTGGAACGACCAATCGGGCAACGGTCGCAACGCCACGCAGAACGCAGCGGCTCAACAACCGCTCTACCTTGCCAACGCCGTCAATAATCGCCCCGCTTTGCGCTTTGACGGCACCAATGACATACTGCTCCTGACCGGTTCCAATTCCATCAGTAACCAAGTGGGCACGCTGCTGATAGTGGCGCGTCGCAATCCGCCAGGTCAGAACAACTGGCAACCGCTGTTTGTGTCGCCGTATTTTTACCCGTTTGTGCGCACGGATGCGCAAGTGGCTTTTGGAATGTGGGCGAGCGGACCATCAACGCAGTATTATCAGCCGTTTCCGACGGATGTTGGGACGGCGTTTCGGGTGATGGGGTTTCGTCAAGCGGGCGGGGGAACGGGGAATCTGCGAATGTTTTTGGATGGAGCGGAGAGTGGAGCGACGCATGCTGGGGCGACGGCGGCATATGGGGCGGCGACGGGGATTGGAGGGGACCCTGTCAGCACAACTTGGTCGTTTCCAGGGGACATTGCGGAGGTGATTTTTTACAACAATGCGCTCAATGTGGCAAGACGCATCATCGTGGAAAATTATCTGTCAGCGAAGTATGACATCAACATTAGCGGCAGTGGCAATGACCGTTATGCTGGCGATACGCCCGCCAACGGCAATTACGACTTTGATGTGCAAGGCATCGGCACATCCGACGGCACATTTGCCAACCGCCACGCCAGCGCTCGGCGAGGCGGCGGCTTGCACTTGCAACAGCGCAACAATTCTCTCAATGCGGCAAACGAGTATCTCTTCTCTGGGCATAACAATGTGCCTGCCGTGCCACTTTCGCAATCCGATTTGCCATCGGGCGTAACGGACCGATGGTCAAGAATCTGGTATCTGGACAAAACAGGCTCAATTGACGCTCAACTCATCTTTGATTTCGGCGACGCAGGCGTGAGCATTATGCCCGGCAATCCCACAAACTATCGCTTGCTCTATCGTTCAGGGCTTGCTGGCGCGTTTGCAGAGGTTACCGTCGCCGCAACGCAGGTTCAAGGCGACCAAGTGATTTTTGATGTTGATAATGCGAATCTTAATGATGGTTACTACACCATCGGCACGACGAACCCCGTAGATAGCCCGCTGCCCGTAGAACTCGTCTCCTTCACGCTTACGCCCAAAGAACGCGGCGTGCTCGTGGAGTGGGAGACGGCCTCAGAACTCAATAATGCAGGCTTTATTTTGCAGCGTAGCATCAGCCGAGAAGGTCAATACACCGAAATTGCCTCTTATCGCACACACGATGCATTAGTCGGGCTTGGCACTTCTCCCACTGGAAAAAAGTATGCTTACTTCGATAATGACCGCTTACAAGCTGGACAGACTTACTTTTACAAACTTGCCGATGTAGACTTCAACGGCGTCATCACTGAGCACTCGGTGAGAGAAATTACGCTGCCTCGTGAGTATAGCCTTTCACAAAACTATCCCAACCCATTTAATCCAACGACAACCATAGAGTTTTCATTGCGTCAAGATGGACGCACGGTTTTGGAGGTTTTCAATGTGTTAGGTCAGCGCGTCGCTGTGTTAGTAGATGGTGAGCTGAAAGCAGGGACCTACCGATATGTGTTTAATGCATCAGGACTTTCCTCAGGGATGTATTTTTATCGCTTGCGTAGCAGCACTTTTGTCGCAACGAAGAAAATGTTGCTCTTGCGCTAACCAGTGCATTTTTTCTTGTCAGGCAGGTCGAATACCTGCCTTTTCTTTTTCACATTCAGGCCGGATTGAGCAGGGCTTGGAGGGTTGTGTGCAGCTTTTCAATCTTGAAGGGCTTTTGCAGCGTTTTGATATTGCCACTTTTTTGAATGCTCAGCAAGTCTGTTTCGCGCTCGTAGCCGGTGATAATCAAAATAGGCATTTCGGGTGCTTTCTGCCGAATGTGCTGAATGAGTCGGTCACCACTGAGCTTTGGCATCACCAAATCAGTAATCACGCCCGAGAGGTGATGAAAGTGCTCATCAAATTTTTTCACACCCTCTGCACCATCTTTGCATAAAATCAGGTTGTAATTTTCAGACAAAATATCGGCTAGCAAATCCCTGATGAGGTCTTCGTCATCAACAACGAGCAGCGTTTTCTTTGGGGCACTCATTTTGCCTTGGAAAATTGATTAGCAAATGAGCCGCAAGTTATGGGCTTATTGCATTTTTTTCAAGTGCAAACTAAATTGGCGCTCTCACAAAGTCGCCAGCACAATCCAAAGGTAACTGTTAATTCCTCGTCGAATGAACGCTCGGCTGAAAGGATTAGAAATGATGCTGAAGTCGACCCCAAGCCTGCAGGGTCGTGTCGATTTAATCAACCGCGCTGCTTGGGACCTTCGCCACTCTGAACCTGACACTGCGCTTTCACTATGCGACGATGCAATTAAGCTCTCTCAAAGCTCCAACTACATTCAAGGCTTGGCCGAAGCCTTTAGGATTCGTGGCTACTGCCGCTGGCGCAAGGGCGACTATGATGCTGCGCTTCAAGATACGCTTCAAGCTCTCAACATCTTTCAAGACTTGGACAATAAATCGGGGCAAATTTCCTCGCTAAATACGCTCGGTCACATCTACTACAAGAAAGGCGACGCCAAACAAGCCTTAGAGCACTATCAAAAGTCTTTGGCACTTAACCAAGCAATTGGCGATAAGAAAGGGGAAGCGACCGCCCTCAACAACATCGGTGGCATCTATGCCAGCCTTGGCGAACATAGTCAAGCCATTCAGTATCACGAAAGCAGCCTCAAAATCCGCCAAGCCATACGCGACCGTGTCGGTGAAGCCAATTCACTCAGCCACCTTGCTGCATCATTTGCACATCTTGGTGACTACAAACAGAGCTTGGACTACCACGAGCGCAGCTTGAAACTGCGTATCTCACTCGGCGATAAAAAAGGCGAAGCAACCACCCTGCAAAGCATCGCCAACATTTACTACAACTTGGGTCAATACGCTAAATCTTTGGAGTATTACGAGCGCACCTTAAAAATCAAAGAGGCACTGGGTGAAGAGCAAAGCGCTTGCTACATCTTAAACTGCATCGGCAACATCTATGCCTACCTTGGCAATTACGATAAAGCGCTGGAATACCATCAGCGTAGCTTGAAATTACAAGAAGCCACTGGCGACAAGCAGGGAGAATCCGATACGCTCCTACGCATTGGCAAAATCTTTTCACGCCAGCAGAATACGGAGAAAGCCAGTGAGTTTTTCCAGCGCGCACTCAGTCTTGCTGAAGAAATCAAACACAGCAACTCTGCTCGCGCTGCAAAACCTGCTGCTTCGCCGCCAACCGAACTGCTTTCTTCTGAGGAATCCACTCTGTCTGAGCTATTGCCCACTCTGAATCGTGGCACTCTTGGCACAACTGAACTTTCTTTGTCTTCTTCTGAGCTGAAAGGTTACAGCTCACCTACACCTGACACAGCCGATGCACTTCCCTCACCAGCCTCTCCTGAGTCCAGCGAACACGCTGCGCTTTCTTCGGCAATAAAGTCCACGCTTACGCCCACGCCTTCACCGAGCGTGCCTGCAGCCAGTGCGTCACTCAATTCATCGTCTGCGGCTGAACCTGTTAAGCGTAAGCGCGGTCGCCCAACCAATGTGCCAGAGGGTGTTAAGCCAAAGAAAATTACCTACTACCTAAAAAACCCTGTCTTGGAAAAAAAGTTGAAGCTACTTAGCGTCGAAACCTCACGCGACCTTTCTGACCTTACAACTGAAGCCTTAGAAGACCTTCTTAAAAAATACGGCTTTACATAAGCGATGCGTCATCTTTCCGACCGCGACATTTGGATGCTGATTGCCCTTTCATCATTTGGCGAACACTTTCGTCCGCTGAATTTGCAAGGTGCTGACCTTTCAGGCGCTGACTTGAAACATGCATTTTTGCAAAATGCAAATTTCACAGATGCAAACCTTTCCTACGCCAACTTGGAAAAAGCTAACCTGTATCAAGCTTATTTGCATGACGCCAATTTCTCTTATGCTAACTTGCAAGGTGCTGATTTAAGTAATGCATACATTCGTGGCACGAATTTTCAAGGAGCAGATTTGCGGGGTGCCAATTTCTCTGGCGCGCTTATCAAAGACGCAAACTTCACTGATGCTCAGATTGACATCAAAACAAAAGGGCTTATTTACTGAGACACAACTTCCTACTTTTGCAATAGCATCTTTTTTGTCTCCGAAAATGCGTCTGCTTGAAGCCTGTAGAAGTAAATGCCACTTGGGAGCGCTGTGGCAGAAAACTGCACCGCATACCGCCCTGCTTGCTGCATGCTACTCACCAGCGTTGCGACTTCTCTGCCCAAGGCATCATACACTCTTAGATTGACCGCACAGGGATATGGCAGCTCGTAGACAATTGTGGTGCTTGGGTTGAATGGATTGGGATAATTCTGCTCTAACTTGAATTGGCTTGGCTTTGCCACGTGCTCACGCACCGATGCAATTCCTCGCACACGGTTTAGGGCATCGAGCGCATTCACGATTCCCCAGCCCATCTCACGATTTGGTGTGCGGTGCAGACTTGCTGTCTCACGCAGCGCCGTGCGTATCTCTACGGGTGTCAGAGACGGATTGGCTGATAAGAGTAGCGCGGCCACACCGGCTACAATCGGGCAAGAGAACGATGTGCCATTCACGAAGCCATAGCTTGTTGGACTGGCTGCGCCCACGGTCAACACTCCCGCACCCATTGCCATCACATCAGGCTTGATGCGTCCGTCGGCTGTCGGCCCCACAGAGCTGAATGCCGCACGCACGCCTTGACTGTTGACGGCGCCCACAGCAATGACCGTGTCTGCATCAGCGGGTGCGACAAGGGTGTTCGCAGGCAGTGCTACCGTTCCACCGTTGCCTGCACTATTCACGACCACAATCCCTACTTGCGCAGCACGTGCTGCTGCTCGGGTTGAGATAGCCGTGCGACCGTTCATTTCTCGCCACGTGTAAGGCGGAAAAGGCGGATCAAAGACACTATACCCCAGCGAACTTGTAATAATGTCGGCTCCGAGACTATCTGCCCACTCTGCAGCAGCCGCCCAGTTGTCTTCTTCAATCGGTGTTTCGCTTCGTGCATCTTCAGTGCGTGCTAGCGCATAGTGTGCATTGAACGCTACGCCAATGAGTCGCCCAGCTTGATACCCTGCAAGAACCCCCATTGTGGCCGTGCCATGTGAATGTGCCCCCAGCTCTGGTGAGCGTGCAACAAAATCGTAGCGCGCTACCACGCGCAGTGAGCGAAATGCTTCGTGCGAAAGATTCGCAAAGCCAGCATCGAAGTTGGCAATTAAGACCCCTTGCCCTGTAAAGCCTAATCGATGCACTTCAGGGATTCTGGATAGCGCCAGTTGCGTTAGCGATTGCCCATAGTCCAATTGCGACAGAGCGGGTTGTTCTGGCTCTCTGCCCACTGCACTGGGCAGTGTTTTTTCTAAGAAGAGCGCCTCAATTGGTTCGTTGTCATCTATGTCTTTTCTGCGCTGTGCGGCTTTGCTCGGCACCAGCACCTCAGCGTGAGTTACTTCCTCCATGCGTAGCAGCTCAGGCAAACGTGCTGACGCGATTTCACCACTTACCAAGTTCAAGGACTTGATGCAGTGCCGAATTTTTAGTCCAGCCTGCCTGAGTTTTTCAAGATCGCTTGGCTCAAAGGGTAAATCCTCAGGTGTGATAAGACTGGGTAACACCCCAGCCTTTACCATCTTTTGACGCCGCTGAATCGCTCTCTGCGAAAGTAACTCCTCAGGCTTGTAGGCTCGAACTGACTTGCGAGAGAGTTCGACTGCCACCTTCAGCGGCTCGTTTAGCTTTGCACGCTGCCAAATGTTCAGCAAAGCTGGCGAGCACTTTTGCAAGAGACTTTTTTGCACTGTGCCCTCAATAGGCTGCGCTTGCCCCACACTGGCTTGGAAAAGCCCGTAACTACAAAGCACGAATTTTACAAGTTGCGTAACCCTCATGCGCATCAGTTCGCTTTCCGCTTCGATTTTCTTGTTTGAACAACTGAGTTTTATTTTCTTAAAGTCTCTTTCAAAATAACTCATTTAAGCACAATGAAGCGCACTACTTTCATTTTCATACTCGTGCTTTCCCCCGCTTTGCTTTTTGCACAAACGCTTTCCGTCAAAGACCGTGAAACAGGTCAGCCCTTAGCGTCCGTTAAAATTTTTAGTCAGTCACCGCCCTTCTCAGGCACTACAAATCGGCAAGGGCAAGCTGACATTTCTGCTCTAAAAGAGGCAAAGCAAATTCGCATCTGGCTGTATGGGTATAAGGCACTCACGCTAAGCTATGCGGCGTTGCAAGAGAGAAATTTCGAGGTGCAGCTCGAACCGTCATCGTTTTCCACAAGTGAAATCGTCGTGAGCGCAAGCAAGTGGAGCCAGCAAAAACGCGATGTGCCAAACAAAATCACGACGATTTCTGCTAAGGATGTTGCACTCTACAACCCGCAGACCGCTGCCGATTTACTGGGTGTGTCAGGCGAGGTCTTCATTCAGAAAAGTCAGCAGGGAGGCGGTAGCCCAATGATTCGTGGTTTTGCGACGCATCGCTTGCTTTACTCTGTCGATGGCGTTCGAATGAACACAGCTATCTTTCGCGCCGGCAACATTCAAAATGTCATCTCGCTTGACCCTTTTGCGATTGAGAATACCGAGATTTTTTTCGGTCCTGGCTCTGTGATTTACGGCAGCGATGCAATTGGCGGTGTGATGAACTTTCAGACGCTTTCGCCAAAGTTGGCTCCAACCAGTGAGTCACCAATTATCACAGGTTCTGCCGTTGGGCGCTTTTCTTCTGCTAACCGTGAACAAACTGGACACCTTGACTTGAATGTGGGTTGGAAAAACTTTGCACTTCTTACTAGCTTCAGCAGCCACTCTTTTGACGACCTTTTGATGGGTCGGCACGGTCCGCAAGAATACCTGCGCACTTTTTATGTGCAGCGCATTGACAGCATCGATAGAATTGTTACCAACGATAATCCACTTTTGCAGCGCCCCAATGCCTACTCGCAAATTAACTTGATGCAAAAAGTGCGCTGGCAACCGACCGAGAACTGGGATGCGCAGTATGCCTTTCACTTCTCTGAAACTTCTGAGTATGCCCGCTACGACCGCTTAATTGAAACCACTTCTGCCGGTGTGCCGCGCAGCGCCGTCTGGAACTACGGTCCGCAAAAGTGGGTGATGCATCACTTAAGCCTATCGCACTCGCAGCCGAATGCGCTCTATGATGCGCTTTCGCTCAGTCTTGCACTTCAATTTTTTGAGGAAAGTCGCATTGACCGCAATTTTAGCGGTAGCCAACGCTTCCGATTGCGCACGCAGCTCGAGGAAGTCACAGCCTACTCCATCAACCTTGACTTTTCTAAATCAATTGGAGACCATCAACTCTACTACGGCGTTGAAGCGGTCTTCAACCATGTGCGTTCTACAGGCACGGGGGTTGATATTCGCACCAATACACCTGTTGCGGTTGCAGATCGCTATCCCCAGTCGAATTGGTCGTCGCTTGCCGCCTACCTTAGCTACCAGTATCGCTTTTCAGAGCAGGTGTTGTTGCGCGGCGGTGTGCGTTACAATCAGTTTGCCAATGTGTCTGACTTTACGCGCAATCTTCCCTTCTTCCCGTTTGATTTTACCAGTGCATCGCTGAACAATGGAGCAATAATCGGCAGCCTTGGCGCCATCTTTACGCCTGGCGATGGTTGGACAGTTAGCCTTAATGCGTCATCAGGTTTTCGCGCGCCAAATGTTGATGACATTGGCAAAATCTTTGAGCAACCGCAGCGCACAGTGATTGTGCCAAATCCGAACTTGCGTGCCGAGTATGCTTACAATGCCGAACTTGGTCTGAGCAAATCATTTGGCGATTTTGCCAAAGTGGAGCTTTATGGCTACTACACGCTTCTGGAAGGTGCACTGGTGCGACGCGATTTTCAGGTCAATGGACGCGATAGCATTTTCTACGATGGCAGCTTGCAACGCGTGCAAGCTATTCAAAACGCAGCATTTGCACGCGTCTATGGCTTCAATGCATCAGTCGATGTGCAATTTCCGCTGGGCTTTCGCTTCTCCTCTCGCCTAAATTATCAGCTCGGCCGTGAAGAAATGGACGACGGACAGGTTAGCCCTTCACGGCACGCAGCGCCGCTTTTTGGTCTCTCTCGCCTTGCTTTTACGGCACAGAACTTGGACGCAGAATTTTATGCAATGTACAGTGGCGAGGTAAGCTTTGAGAACCTAAATGTAGAGGAGCGTGGAAAGCCACACATCTACGCCCGCGATGCCAGCGGCAATCCGTATTCTCCCAGCTGGCTTACGCTCAATTTCAAGGCACTTTATCGCTTCTCAGAGACGCTGAGCGTCAGTGCAGGCATTGAGAATCTTGCCGATGTGCGCTATCGCCCATACAGCTCAGGGTTAGTTGCACCCGGCAGAAATTTTATACTGTCGCTTCGAGCGGCTATTTAACTTCGGGTGCCCTCTCCTCAACGGAGAGGGCATATCGCAATGCCTGTCTTCATCAGTTTTCCAATCTTTCAGGCATTCAGCTCTACTAACTCAGCCTCTCGCTCAACATCTTTGAGCGTGCCCTGCGAAGGGTGAACGGTGATGATGACAAATTTTGAGGTCGGCGTCTGGCTCTTTTCTGCAACGCTATCAATCGGCACTAGCACATTAGCTTCGGGGAAATAGGTTGCGGTGCACCCTCTTGGAATCGGGAACGGCACGGCTACAAAATGCTTCGCCCAACGCTGCTGACCATTGTAGTGGCTACAAAGGTCTAAAATGTCGCCCTGCTTAATGTGCGCCTCGTTCATATCATCGGGGTTCATCAAAATCACGCGCCGACCATTGTAAATGCCACGATAGCGGTCATCTAAGCCATAAATGGTGGTGTTGTATTGGTCGTGCGAACGAATGGTCATCATAATGTATTGACCCTTTTCCAAGCGGTGAATTGGAATATCGTGCAGTGTAAAATGCGCTTTTTTATCCTTTGTGTTAAAAATGCCTTCACGTGCACCGTTAGGCAAATAGAACCCGCTTTTTGCGCGCACCCGCTCATTGTATCGTTCAAAGCCCGGAATAGTCTTCTCAATCAGGTCTCGAATGCGGTCGTAGTCCTCTACCAGCCAATCCCAGTCGACAGTGGATTTTTTGCCCAGTGTGGCCTTTGCTAAACGTGCCACGATTACAGGCTCGCTCAAAAGATGCTCTGATGCAGGCGGCAAAGACCCCCGAGAAGCGTGCACAATGCCCATTGAGTTCTCCACGCTGACGAACTGCGGTTTGCCGTTTTGAATATCCAGCTCAGTGCGCCCTAAGCACGGTAGAATCAAGGCTTCTTCACCTGTAATCAGATGTGCACGGTTTAGCTTTGTGGAAACATGCACGGTGAGCTTGCAGCGGCGCAATGCCGCAGCCGTGTAGTTTGTGTCGGGCGTTGCAGAAAGAAAATTGCCACCCATTGCAAAAAAGACACGCACCTTGCCTTCATACATCGCTTTGATGGCATCGACCACATCATAGCCCCAGTGGCGCGGTGGCTCAAAGCCAAAGTTTTTCGCCAGTCGGTCTAAGAAGGCTGGATCGGGGCGCTCGTAAATGCCCATTGTGCGGTCGCCTTGCACATTGCTATGTCCACGCACAGGGCACACCCCTGTGCCCGGCTTTCCAATCATTCCGCGCAAGAGGTGCAAATTGACCACTTCTTGCACATTCGCCACGCCGTTCCTGTGCTGCGTTAGCCCCATTGCCCAACACGAAATCATCCGATTGGCGCTGGCAATCATCTTTGCCGCTTCTCGAATTTGCTCGCGCAATAGGCCACTTTGCTCCAAAATCACGTCCCACGACTCTGACCGCAACTTTTCAATGAACGCTTCAAAGCCAGTCGTGTGCTCGGCGATGAAGGCTTTGTCGAAAACCTGACCTGTTCGCTCTTCTTCAGCCAAGAGTTCTTTCATTATACCTTTCAGCAGTGCCACATCACCATTGATGCGCACTTGTAAAAAGAGCGTGGCAAGCTGCGTGCCCTTGCCGAGCAAGTTCCATACTTCTTGCGGATGCTTGAAACGCTGCAGCCCTGTCTCGGGCAGCGGGTTGATATGAATAATTTTCGCACCATTGCGCACTGCTGATTGCAACGCACTTAGCATTCGTGGGTGATTAGTGCCTGGATTTTGTCCAATCACCAAAATGAGGTCAGCTAAGTCGAAATCACTGAGCTTGACCGTGCCTTTGCCGATGCCAATCGTCTCTTTGAGCGCCACGCCACTGGATTCGTGGCACATATTAGAGCAATCAGGTAGGTTATTGGTGCCAAACTGGCGCACGAAAAGCTGGTAGAGAAATGCGGCTTCGTTGCTGGTTCTGCCAGAAGTGTAAAAGACAGCTTCGTCAGGCGAGCTACAGGCATTAAGGTAGCTTGCAATCATCTGGAACGCATCGTCCCATGAAATGGGCTCATAGTGCGCTCGTCCTTTGCGCAGCACCATTGGGTGAACAAGTCGCCCTTGCTTGCCTAACCAGTAGTCCGTGCGTTGTGATAGCTCAGCGACGCTATGTTTAGCAAAAAATTCTGGCGTCACGCGCTTAGTGGTGGCTTCTTCGGCGACTGCCTTTGCTCCATTTTCGCAAAACTCTACAATTGAACGGTGGTCATCAGGGTCCGGCCACGCACAGCCCGGGCAGTCAAAGCCATCTACTTGATTAACCTGCAGGAGCATCTTCATTCCACGCACGACACCCATTTCTGTCACGGCATGCTTCATTGCCGACACGACAGCGGGCACACCTCCTGCCACCGTTTTGCGTTTGCCTACCGACAAGTGCTCATCGTCTGGTTTTTCTGGTGTGGTTGCACGGGGCAGTGACGCTACGTCAATTGTCTCCGTAGCCTTCTCGCTTGGCTCAAGTGGAGCATGATTCTCCGCCGCTTTGCCATTCAGTATGTCGCTTGACGGCTTCTCTGGTACTGACATGCTTTTTTCCTCAAAATTTGTGTATGCACCCATGGTTCCCTCCTTTCTTACTGCCCCTCGCAAGCGTCAATTGTAGCTTGATGCCCAACTGCCGCCATCGGATGCGGATAGTTGTCGGATTCATCTTCGTTGGGACGCGCCGTGAGGCATTGGAAGTCTTTCTCTATCAAGATGCTAAGCGTCTTGCCTTCGCCTACGGACTGCTGTGCTTGCACTCCAACTTGCTCCGTCAGCGCCCAAGTTTTGGCGATGGCTTCTGGCACCGTAACCGTGATGGTGCAGTGGTCAAATGTGGCGAAAATTCTTTGTGCATCTTTGTCGCTTTTCAGGACATAGCGCATTGCTTGTGAAGCCTCTGTTCCAAACTCAATGCGGTCTTCGACTTGCCCTGTTTCGGCGATGCGTCGCACTTCACTTTGCGACAGGCGTAGTCGCAGCGAATTTCCTTTAATGCGTAACTTCATTGGTGTCTCCTTTGTCGGTTTGGTTGATAGCCATCACAAAACTCCACTTAGTTTTCCACTGAGGCTGTCCTCAGTTGCTTTGCCTAAGGCTTTGGAATGCCTACGTCTCTGACGAGGCGACGAAGTACATTAGGTCATCGAGCTTGCCTTTCTCCACGTGGTCAAAGCGCATACCAATTTTTTCCAAGACTTTCCTCGAGGCCACATTGCTTTGGTCTGTTGCCGCCATTACGCGTTGCAGGTGTAGCTGCTGCAGAGCGTAGCGCAAAACGGCTTGACTGGCTTCGGTGGCATAACCGTGTCCCCAGAAATTGGTTTCAATGCCATAGACCAGTTCGACGCCTGTGTGGACTGGATTGAGTCGAAGGGCGCAAAAGCCAATGCGCCGCTCTTCATCTTTGAGCCAGAGCGTCCAGATGCCAAATTGCCTTTCCTGAAAATTCTTTATGCTCTCTTCAATTTGTGCACGGATAAACTCTCTTGCCACGGGCTCATCGTTAAACAGGTAGCGCCGAAACGCAGGGTCGTTCCATGTCTCAAAGAAGTAGGCTTCGTCGTCAGGACGAATCGGCTGCAGCCGCAAGTGCACGGTTTCCAGTATCCATTGGCGATTGACTTCGGGGGCAATCGGTGCATAGACACTATCGGAGCGCACACGCCAAGCACTGCTGTAGATATTAAATCGCTCGCCTCTCAGGAAGCCAATGAGCGTCATATCGAATTCATCAGCTAACTCAATTGCAAGGCTCGAGGGTGCACCCACTGCTGCTAAAATTGGAATGCCTGCCATCAAGGCTTTTTGCACCAGTTCAAAACTGGCGCGACCGCTTACCAACACCAATTCGTTATGCAGTGGAAGACGTTGCTCCAAGAACGCCCTGCCGATGAGCTTGTCGAGCGCGTTATGCCGCCCGACATCTTCACGCATCAAGAGTAAATTGCCCCGCACATCAAAGAGCGCCGCTGCATGTAAGCCGCCTGTCTGGTCAAACACGGCTTGTGCTTTGCGCAGCGTCTCAGGCAATCGGCAAATCACGCTTTTCTCAAAAAACGGTCGATTTTTCGGGAAAGTCGGGCACGCATTCGCTTGGACGGCTTCAATTGAGACCTTGCCGCACACACCACAGCTCGAGGTAGTGTAAAAATGCCGTTCCAGCCGCTTGAAATCAATTTGGACATTTGGCTTGAGCTCCACACACACCACATTGCGGTGCAGCACACCTTGAATGGGTCTATCTGTGTAGGCAATACGACTAATTTGGCTGGGGTGCTTCAAGATGCCTTCCGTGAAGAGAAACCCGACTGCCAGCTCTGCATCGTGCCCAGGCGTGCGCATCGTAACCGCTACGCTTTTCGCTTCCTTTTCGCCCTGAATGGCTAAGCGGATTTCCAGCGGCTCTTCAACCGCTACGGTATCTTCGCTCAGTACAATGCCGCCGCTGTGCATTTTTTGCACTTGCACCTTAGCCGTCGGTTGCTGCGGCGCAACCACCATCTCCTTACTCATTGCCACATCTGGAAAAGCGTTCAGCACTAATTAAAACAAAACAAATTAAGCATAGAAAGTTCCACCTTAACACTTCGGCAATCCAGAGACGAATCTACTTGTTTTCAGTGCAACTTAGTTCGACGCAGGACTTTCCAGCTCAAAGATGCTGCGAATCAGATTGAGCTTGCTTAGCAGTGTTTGCGAGGTATCAACAGGTGATTTCAGTGTGGAGATGGGATAGTGCAAAATTTTCCTAATAATTCTATCAGCCAGCTGCTCCATTCGTGCAAATTCTTCAGGCGAAACCTTATGCCTTAGGCGCTCGAGTTCGGCTTGCTTGACGGCTTCAAACTTCATCTGCAACTCGCGAATAGTTGGCGCAACTTGTAGTGCATTGTGCCACTGCTCAAATGCAATAAGCTCTTCTTGTACGATGCGTGCCACTTTGGGCAGCTCTTCTCGACGCGCCTGCAGATTTTTCTCAACAATAAGCTTTAGGTCATCAATGTCTTTAAGAAAGAGGTTGTAAATTGAGCTGGCTTTGGGGTCAATGTTGCGTGGCACGCCCAAGTCTAAGACCAGCATCGGCTCGCTGCGCCGCTTTTGCATCGCCGCTTGCAGTTCTTTTGCGGAGACGACCTCACCGACATTTGCCACCGCAGCAATGACGATGTCAAATTCCGCCAGACGCTCTTTGAAATAATCGAATGTGATGACATTACTTGTGCCAATTTCGCGTGCTAGCGCTTCAGCCTTCTCCTGCGTGCGGTTCGTGATTGTAATATGCGTTGCTTTCTTTTCGCGCAGGTGCATTGCAGCCAGTTCTGCTGTCTCGCCTGCCCCAATCAGCAACACGCGCTTTGCTGACAGGTCGGAGAAGACCTTTCGTGCTAGCTCTACAGCAGCGTAGCTTACAGAAATTGCGCCATCGGTTAGTTTGGTTTCGTTTCGCACGCGCTTGGCTACGCTGAATGCAGCATGGCAAAGTCTATTGAGCACTGCACCAGTGGCTTTTTCTTCTGCCGCCAGCTTGTAGGCCTCTTTGACTTGCCCCAAGATTTGTCCTTCGCCCAAAATCATTGAGTCTGCACCGCTCGCCACCTCAAAAAAATGCTTGACGGCACCGCATGCCCAGAGCGAAAAAAAGTGCTTGCGCTCTACGAACTTGCGCGCACCTTTGTATTCAACAAGGAAATCTTTGAGATAGTCAGCACTCACTTCATCACTGGCGGGCACGGCGTATAGCTCGGTGCGGTTACAGGTTGAAAGCAGCAATGCTTCAGCCAACACTTTGCCGTCGCACACTGTGCGCAAAAACTTGCGTGTCTCGTCATCGGTGAAGGCCAGCCGCTCACGCAATTCAATTGGCGCCGTGTGGTGATTGATTCCAACTGCAATGAGATTCATTCCTGATGGGTTCATTTCAAGTGAGCGCACTGACCACGTCATCATACTTCTTGACGCTAGTTAAGATGGTGAAAGCGCGGCGAGAAAAAATTCAGCGCCGTAATTGCCAGAAACGAAAAGAGAAAGCTTAGCGCCAGCATCACGGCTGTTCGCTTGCCTTGCCAGCCTAAACGCTCCCTCAAAAGTATGTTTATTCCGTAAATCAACCAAACTACGATTAGCCCCAAGAGTTTTGCATCTTTGAAACTAAACCGCCCCTGCGACTCAGGAATCCAGAGCGCTCCCATAATGAACGCAAGTGTCAGAAAGAAAAACCCAAACCGCACCGCATAGAGGCTCATTTTTTCCAGCGTCTCCAAGTTTGGAAGTCTTTCAAACAGCGTTCCAAACCGATTCGTTTGAATCTGGCGCAGTAGCGCCATGTAAAGCAAGCCGTAGATACCCGCAATGGAAATGGCACTATATCCTAAAAGTGCAGCAATGATATGCAATGCCAGCACAGGACTGGTTACGCTGGTCTCTACTGGCACTGCTACCGACACGAACATTGACGATAGCGCTTGGAACACCAGTGCCACACTCACTACAAACGCTCCTGTGCTGCTTTCCCCTGTTGCAAGCTCAATAAAGAGGTAGGTTACTATCAGCGTAAGCGCAATCGTGCTCATCACTTGATAGACACTTAGAATAGGTAGCGACTGATGCGCCCATGCCAGTAGGCAAAGGTAAAGCAAATGCACGCCTGCTGCCAGATACAGCGCATAACGCTTTGCCCGCTCTACTTTTGTCTCGCTTTGCAAAAAGGCAACGGCGTAGAGTATGACTGCAAGGAGGTAAAGCAGTGGCACAAGCAAGTTCAAAGTAACTGCGCTTGCCCTCATTTCTTTTTCAAGTCTATGCGCTCCCTTCGTTCAGCGTCTTTTGCCCTGACTTTCCGTTGCACTTATTCAATGGTGATTTTTAGCCTGACCTTCGGCGAGTTATTCTCCACCAAATAAGCGCAGAGCCAATATGTGCCTGCAGGTAAAGCTCCTTTGGTTTTCGGGTGGCGTGGCAAAAATGCAAATGGATAGACTCGCCTTTGATTGCTTGCCAGCTCAAACATATTTGCGGCACGCCGCCCTTGCACTGGCATGGCGTCAGCTACCTCACCATTCTCATACTGCACCTCTAACGCCAAGTGCTGCTGGCTCAGAAAGAAGAATGTGCGACGAATGGCAGAATTGTTCCACATCTCAAAGACGCCTGTTATCGTATCTCCTACGCCAAACTTTGCCCTTGCAGCACGCAGCGTATAGATTACACCGTTCAGCGATACACTTGCCTCTGGCTCTCGGGCAGCAGCAGGTGGCTCGCTGGGTCTCTGGCAACTGCATAGGCTGCACAAAAGCAGTGCAAGCATTAGTTTTCTACGCATCTGATAGCAGTTTGCATTTGGGTATGTTGAACAACCTGCCTTACAGTTACAGTTGAATTGAATTAGCGTCCTCTGACGCAGTCTTCTCGAGCAGAAGTGCTATTCTCGGATCTCAATGCCCAGACGCACGCGTGGCGAGTTATCGTCCAACAAGTATGCACTTAGCCAAAACCGTCCCGTCGGTAATGGATGACCTGTTCGCCAATCTATCAAAAGTGCTTGCAAGACCAGTGTTCTGCGCTGGTTCGGTTGCAGGACAAACCTGCTTGCTGCTGGTTGAAACAGTATAGGCCACTGCTGCACAGTTTCGCCATTTGGGCGCTGAATCTCAAATCCAAGTTGCTGTTGATTGAGAAACTCAAACGCTCTCTCGCTGTTTGTGCGATTCCAGACCTCAAATGTGCCCTTGAGCGTGTCGCTTAGCCGCAGTTGCACCTTTTCCAAGCGCAGCGTAAATTCTACGCCATCTCTTACTGCACGCGCTTCATTCTCTCCGACAGTTGGTTCAACTGGCGCACTGCAGCCAAACGCACCAAAGAACAGAAGCAGCACAAAATTCCATCTTTTCGTCATAGCTGGTGCCGTATGCGTCTATGCCTACACTGTGCAAAACGGTGGAGCGCTTTGCATCGTTAGAATATCTGTGCTCAAAGCACTATCTTTGCGCCCAAAATTTGCTCAAACTTGTAAAAATACGCAATTGTCAAACAAGGTTTCTATGTCTGAACTCCGCCGAGATGATATTCGCAACATTGCCATTATTGCTCATGTTGACCACGGGAAGACTACGCTGGTCGATGCAATCTTGAAGCAAACAGGCACTTTTCGCGACAATCAAAAAGTCGAGGAGCGCATTTTGGATTCCAATCCGCAAGAGCGAGAACGCGGTATTACGATTTTCGCCAAAAATGCGGGCTACTTCTACAAAAATCACAAAGTCAACATTGTCGACACGCCCGGACATGCCGACTTCGGTGGCGAAGTTGAGCGTATTCTGAAAATGGTCGATGGCGCCTTGCTTTTGGTCGATGCCCTCGAGGGCCCTATGCCGCAGACAAAGTTCGTCTTGCGTCGAGCGCTGGAAGCTGGACTGAAAATCATCGTGGTGATCAACAAAGTCGACCGACCCAATGCCCGCCCGCTGCAAGTCATTGATGAAGTCTTAGACCTTTTCATTCACTTAGGCGCTAATGATGAGCAAATTGACTTCCCCTACATTTTTGCATCGGGTAAGCAAGGTTGGGCAAAGTATCGCCTTGAAGACGAAAGCAAAGACATCACGCCGCTTTTAGATATGATTCTGGAAAAAATTCCCGCACCTGTGGTCGACCCTGATGCACCCTTCAAGATGCTCATCAACTCACTCGACTACAGCGACTATTTAGGCAAAATTGTCATCGGCAAAATTGCTTCAGGCAAAGTGCGCGTCGGCGATTCACTTGTGGCATTAGATGGCAAAGGGAAACTGGTGAAGGGAAAAGTTGCCAAAATTTTCCTCTTTGAAAAGCTTAGCAGAACGGAGGTCTCAGAAGCGATAGCCGGCGACATTGCGGCCATCACTGGCTTTGAAGAGGCTACAATTGGTCAGACGCTCACCGACCCTGAACACCCCGTCCCAATTGAGCCTTTTGCCATTAGTGAGCCGACCGTTTCAATGTTTTTCTCGGTTAATGACTCTCCCTTTGCTGGTAAGGAAGGCAAGTTTGTAACCAGTCGCAATCTGCGTGAGCGACTCTACAAAGAAGCGATTACTAATGTTGCCCTGCGCGTGGAAGACACTGACAGCCCCGATACATTCAAAGTCTCTGGCAGAGGCGAATTACACCTTTCTGTTTTGATTGAAACTATGCGCCGTGAAGGCTATGAACTGCAAGTCTCCCGCCCAGAGGTGATTTTGAAAAAAGATGAAAGTGGTCGCTTGCTCGAGCCATATGAGAGCGTTACGATTGATGTGCCGCAGGAGTATGTTGGCATTGTAATTGAGAAAATGGGGCAGCGCAAAGGCGATATGAAAAATATGATTACGCTTGAAGGCGGTATGACGCGCTTGGAGTTTGAAATCCCCACGCGAGGACTTTTGGGCTACACCACTGAATTTACAATGGACACCAAAGGCGAAGGCATTCTTACGCACGTCTTCAAGAGCTATGAGCCTTACAAAGGCGAGATTAACTCACGTACGACTGGTGCTCTCATTGCCGCTGAGCAGGGCGAAGCGGTTGCCTATGCGCTCTCTCAACTGGACGACCGCGGCACGTTTTTCATTGAGCCAGGAACACCCGTCTATGCAGGGATGATTGTAGGGGAATCGTCTCGCGATTTTGATATGGTGGTTAATGTTTGCAAGACGAAGAAACTTACCAACATACGTGCTTCTGGCTCCGATGAAGCCCTGAAAATTACCCCTCCGCGCAAGCTCACGCTTGAGCAAGCGATGGAATTTATCAATGACGATGAGCTGGTAGAAGTTACGCCCAAGTCTATTCGCTTGCGCAAGAAAATTCTTGACGAAACTGTGCGCGCTCGTGAAGCTAAACGTAAAAAGCAAGCAAGTGAAGCGGCAGCGTAAGAAGGCTGCTTGCTACTCGGCTCTCAGAGTTGCACTTGCAAGTCTTACTTAGCTCCGCCCCTCTCCTTAGCGAAGAGAGGGGCTTTGTGGTTCTCTCTTGTTGCCTTCGCCTTTATTTCACCAGCATCATTTTGCGCGTCTCGGAATATGTGCCTGCTTGCAGGCGGTAGAAGTAAATGCCGCTCGGTAGCCCTGCCGCGTTGAACAGCACTTCATAGCGTCCAGCCGCTTGGCGTCCACTCACCAGCGTCGATACCTCACGCCCTAAGACATCGAACACTTTCAGGCTTACTTGCTCGGTGCTTGGAATGGAGTAGCGAATCATTGTGCTGGGGTTAAAGGGATTGGGATAATTTTGCTCAAGCGCAAAGGTAGTTGGCTTTTCTCCCTCCAGCTGGCGCACCGAAAGTGGCGAGAAGGTTGAATATGAGACGGATAGCGTGCCAAAGCCGGGTATGGGTATCAGTCCAGGCACTTCTGCGATGTCAGCCACGGCATTTCCGTTTGCGTCCAGAAAATTATAGATCACCGATGTTAATGTTACAGGTATTCCAACTGCCGTCGTTGCTACGGTGAGGCGCAGTCGAAGCACTTGCACGCCGTTTGGATTTGCGGGTGTTATCACTGTCCCCCAGCCATCGACAGCATAGTCATAGCGTGCATCCACTTCCTGTGCTGGAAGACCTGGTGTTTGCTGCCGCACTCGTGTAGTCGTGGTCCAGCGACTTGTGCTTGTCACTGGGAATTGGACGAGTGTAACTGGCGGTGTTAGAGCCTCTGTTATACCAAGAAAAGCATTTGTTCGGAGGTTGAACAGTCCTACCGCAACATTTGATAACGCGTTATCGGTCAAATTCAAGAATGACAGGGTTGCGGTGTCACTTCCGACTTGCTCTACACGCTGCACAATATTTGCGCCCGCTACACTTGCGCCTGGAATAGCAGACGGAGCAAGGTAGCGATACCTTAATGTCCCTGAACTCGCAAAAGTGCGCCCTCCTGCACGCAAGTCCCAAGTCTGGTTTGCGCCAGAGCGGTTAATCAGCGCGCGAATGCCTGCTGTATCTGTAGTGCTGGTAAAACGCTGCACGGTTCTCGATTGCCCGATAATGCTTGTGCCTGGCGGAAAGGCACTCGCTCGTGTAATGGTAATTTGTCCAAAAGCCGATACTGAAAGCAGCAGCGCAGTGAGAAGTAAGCATAATGCCCTCATCGTCGTGCCTGATTTAGGGTTAAATGAATGAAGTTACATCCAAGTGTAAGAGCGGGACACATGGGCAGCGCTTGAAGGTAGCAAGAATCCAGCAAATCGCAAAAACGGTTGGACAATTAGCCAAACTTTCTGAAATTTTAGTCCAAAGGATAGGGAGCCGTGAAGGAGAAAGATAAGGAGACTTCTGCGCTGGCTACCAGCGAGCAGCGCAAGCTCTCGGCAATTATGTTCACCGATATGGTAGGCTACAGCGCGCTGACACAGAAAAATGAAAAACTTGCGCTTGAGCTTCTCGAAGAACATCGCCGCATTTTGAGACCGCTTTTTCAGAAGCACCATGGCATCGAAATCAAAACAATTGGTGATGCTTTTCTTGTCTCCTTCGACAACACGCTCGATGCAGTTAGCTGCGCTCTCGAGATTCAAAAAACCCTGATTGAATACAATGCAGCCTCGCCAGAGACGGTGCAAATCAAAGTGCGCATTGGTATTCACTTAGGTGATGTGGTGCATCGCAGCGGCGATGTTTATGGCGATGGTGTCAATATCGCCGCTCGCATTCATACGATTGCAGACCCTAATGGAATTGCTATTTCTGAAGATGTCTGCCGCCAAGTTGTCAATAAAATCAATGCACGTTTCATCAAGCTAGGCAAAGGTGATCTCAAAAACATTGCAATGGGTATTGCCATCTATAAGGTCGAGCCGCACACGGAAAGCTATTTTCGCACCTTTTTAGCCCAGCTTAAATTCTATGCTCGCCAGCGACGCACTCAATACCTTGCGCTTGCTGTAGCGGGAATTTTGCTTCTGGCATTTGCTTTCTCTCAGAGCCTGCATGGCAAAGGCGATCGACCGGAGCTTCTTGCCGTAGTAACGGATTTCGTCAATGAAACAGGCGAAGGCCGTCTGGAAAAGCAGCTTGGCACGCTGCTCCGCTCCGTTTTAGATGACTCGCCTGACTTGGAGGTGATGACCGAAGCCAAAATGCAAAGCGAAGCCAAAAAACTTGGCAAAGACAAGCCCAAGCGAATCGATGAAGAGCTGGCAATGGAAATTGCCAGCTCAACCAAAGTTGACATTATCGTTACAGGGCTTATCAAAAAATTTGGCAATACCTACACAATCGACCTAAAAGCGATTGACCCTGCACGCCAACGTTATCTTGTTACTGCTGTTGAGATGACAGACAACCGAGATGACATTCCTGCTACCCTGCGCAAGGCCGCTTCTAAGATTTGCAATAAGTTAGAAAGCGAGAGCGACAAACTTCGTAAAGGTCATTAGCTGTGCGCTTTATCACATCACCGATTTATTGCTTGACAAAGTTTGATCCGCTTGTTAAATTTTCCATACTTTCCAAACCAAACCAGCAAGCTATTGAGACAAGTTCTACTGCATCTGCACAGCTGTTGTCAAGAAGAATTTCACTGCTGTGCTCTTAACACAACATGCTAAACTGAGACGCACAAGCCATCGGAAAACTGTTACGCTTCTTTGGGTGCGCTCACCTCGAGTGAGGCGCGTGTATCTCGTAAACTAAACCGACGGTTAAAATGCGTAATCCAATCAGAGAACTTGTCTCAGACGATGCATTCATCAAGCTGCGTGAGCATCGCTTGCTTGATGAAAAACAACTGCGCGACTATCATATCCGCCAACTCTTCAAACAGGCACGTGACCGCAAGCTCTCTGCCGCTGACGCCATTGAGCAGGTGCAGAAGGAGTATCCCTACTTGCAGTTTGACACCATTCGCAAAATTGTCTACAAGAAGTAGCGCTGCGTTAGGTTTTGTGATGTGCCCGAGCCTTTCCTCATCACCAACTTCGTCAGGGTATGTTGTGCCCGTTGGTCTCTTGCATCTGTTTTTGAAAGCGGCTGGTTCTTTTTACTTTTACTTACCAGCATGTCTTGAACCTTAGAAAGGAGTAAAGCAATGAGCCACCATCGGGCTACAACCTCTGCCCCTTTGCCGAGTCTGCCAGTTGTCTCTTCACATAAAGAAACCCTTTGTAGCCAGTGCGGACTTTGCCAAGTTCGTGCTTGGTCGGCAAAAGAGAGCTACGAGAGCTGTGTGTTTGAGCTTGGCTGGCTCGGCGACGCTGAGTCTTTTGTGCATGGTCGGCAGCGCTCACTTGCAGACCTTGAAGAAATGCGCTTTGGCATTATGCGTGCTCGCTACATTGCGCGCCTTCGGTCTCCGCTTCCCGATGCACAGTGGAGCGGCATCATCACACGCCTTGCTGCCAAGGCATTTGAGCATAGGCTGGTTGAAGCTGTTGCCGCTGTTAAACGTAGTGCTACTCATTATTTTGTTCCAGAGCCTGTCTTAGCGCGTTCTACAGATGACATTTATGCTACTCGTGGCAATAAGCCAGTGTTATCTCCCACGCTGAGAAGTCTCGAGGTCGCTTACCGTCAAGGTATTCGCAAACTGATGGTGATTGGTGCTTCGTGCCATATTCACGTTCTGCGAGATTTTCAGCGTCGCTTCCCCTACCTGTCAGATGTGGACATTTTTGCAGTAGGGCTTCCTTGCGTAGATAACATCAAGCCAAAGATGCTGCGCTGGGTTTTGACACGGCTCTCCAAGTCACCTGATACCGTGCGTCATTACGAGTTTATGCAAGATTTTACGGTGCACTTTAGGCACGAAAATGGCGAGCTCGAGAAAGTCCCTTACTTTTCACTTCCGCAAGAGCTTTCGCAGCCTGAAGTATTTGCCCCGAGCTGTATGAGCTGCTTCGACTATATGAACAGCCTTGCTGACATTACCATTGGCTACGTTGCTGCGCCACTGGTCAAGGACGAAAAGCGACAGATGATTTTAGTGCGCACGGAAAAGGGTGAACAGCTCTTTCAACTTATTAAAGATGAACTGGAATTTTTCCCCGAAGTCTCCTCAGGCGACTGCACGAGTGCAGTTAAGGCAAATGTGAAAGCCACTTTAGCGCGCTGGCAATGTGCAGAAAAGCCCACTGGTCGGCGCATTCCAATCTGGCTTGGTAAAGTGATGGCGTTTTTGCTCTCGCACCTCAGCTTCAAGGGCGTGGAGTTTGCTCGCTACTCTATTGATTTTCATCTCATTCGCAACTATTACTTTGTCAAAATGCGCTATCCTGAAAAGCTCCACACACTTGTGCCAAAGCATGTGTATAAACTTTTGGAGCGATATGGCTTTGAGGCATAGTTACTTTAGCAGCAGCATTTTGCGCGTTTGACTGAATGTGCCTGCTTGCAAACGATAGAAGTAAATGCCCGAAGACAGTGAATTTTGGCTTACTGCAAAGTTCACTTCATAGCGTCCTGCGGTCTGACGCTCGCTGACTAATGTTGCCACTTCTCTGCCAAGCGTATCATACACTTTGAGCGTTACAGGGCTTGCTACAGGCAATTCATACACAATTGTGGTCGAGGGATTAAATGGGTTTGGGTAGTTTTGCTCCAATCGGTAGGAGTTCGGCAGTGTCCCCTCGATTTTTCTGACGCTTGACACGGTTCCGAAAAAATACGTGAGCATATCGCTTAGCAGAGCGCGCCAGTTCCCCCACGAGTGTCCCTCGTTCACCTCTCGGTAGCGAACTGGGTAGTTTTTTTCTTCCAAGATGCGTTTGAAGGCTCGCGTGTTGGTTTCACCGTCAAAGATTGTTCCAGTTGAGAGAAAAACTTTGAGAGGCAAGCGCGGTTTCTGTTGATACTCCGTCATTAAAGATGTCGCTGTCCAGAGCGCTGGTGATTGGATTGCGATTAAACCGAAGGCGTGTGATGCATTCAGTCCAAAATATGCCGCACAGACACCACCTAGCGAAGTACCCAAAATCGCACGGCTTTCTGGACGGCGGTCAGCGTGGTATAGTGAGTCAATGCGCGGCATCAGTTCCTCCGTCACAAATGCTAAGTAGTTAGGGTTCATTGTAAGTTCAGACATTCTTCGATTTTGAGACAGGTTGTCTGGATTTCTGGGGTCAATGAACACTGCAATGACAGGACGAATGCGCCGTTCAGCAATTAGGTTGTCCAGTACAATGACCATACTGCCCATTGCGTCGTTGGCGTATTCATGCCCATCGGTTACATAGATAGTTGGTAGCTGCGCAGCCCCCCGCTCATAGCCAAATGGTGTATAGACGCGGTATTGCACAGTGTAGCCCAGCCGCAGGCTTGAAATGCGAAAGTTATCGGAAAGCTGCCCACGCTGGGTTGTGCGGAGCGTTACATCAGGCGATGGCTGATAGTTCGGCATTCGAAGTTCGGAATTCAGTCCGAACCCACTCATTTGCACCAGCGGATTGTTCGGGTCTAAAATCCAAGTGCTTCCGTTGAGCACAATTTTGTAATCGAGGCGTGCATCGCTTGGGAAGCGGTGCTCCAGCAGCCAGATGTCGGTGTTGTTAAGTCTCTCACCACTGGAACGGATGTGGCTTGCGCTACCCCAGCTGTTGAAATCTCCGTTCCATCTTACACTGTTAGCCACCCCCCGATAGAGAAATGCCACTGAATCGCCCAGTGCGAATGGCACTTTTCTTGCTTGCACCAGTGCTGCCCAGAATGCGTTCAGCCTTGCGCTCCCTGCTGCTTCACGACTTTCTTCAGCTAACTTCATCAGTGTATCTTTAAAGGCGTGAAATGAAGTGAAACTCGTTGGTGAGGGTTGTGCCGCTATTTGCACCGTCGAGAGTAGTCCGATGCTTAAGCACAGAATAAATTTTTTAGCCATCGCTTTTTTTTTGGCTTTGGTTATTTGGTGCATAATGTTGCCCTATTGTGCACTGGATTTTGTTTATGAATGACCCGTTTTAGGGTAAACATTTCTTTCTTCAACAAAATTTTTGTGCCGCTCCAATGTATCGTGAGCACTATTCTCGGTTTCTTTCTGCTTCACCCCATCGCTTGCACTTTGCTGCGCATAGTCATCACCTTTGGCTTGATGTAACGCGTGCCGCGCAGTTACAATATTGGGACGACTCTGCCAAATATGCTGATAAAAAGTGGGAATATATTTTTTCTACGGTTGTCCCCAAAGCGCAACGCCATACTGCACGCATCCTTGACCTTTCTTATCCTGAGCAGATTGTTTTTGCACCAAACACGCACGAATTTGTTGCACGTCTTCTCTCATGCTTAGATTGGTCTAAACCTATTTATGTGCTCACAACAGACAGTGAATTCTACAGCTTCACGCGTCAAGCAATGCGCTTATGTGAATGCGCACCCGATATATTTCACTTGCAGATTGTACCTGTTGAGCCTTTCGAGACTTTCGTGGAGCGGTTTTGTCATACCATAAGACGCCGAAATTTTAATATGATTTTTTTCAGCCATGTTTTTTTCAATTCAGGATTTGTAGTAGAGCATCTGGAAACTATCGTGTCCAGCATTTCTTCGCCTGAGACCATAATCGTGATTGATGGATATCACGGCTTTTGTGCTATTCCGACTTCTCTTAAGCAGATTGAGCATCGCATTTTTTACTTATCAGGCGGATACAAGTATGCCCAATCTGGTGAAGGTGTCTGCTTTTTAGCTGTTCCTAAGACTTGTTCTTTTCGTCCTATTTACACAGGCTGGTTTGCCGAGTTTGGCAAATTATCAGATTCTCCCTCCGATGCAGTCGCATACAGCGAAGATGGATTTCGTTTCGCAGGCGCTACATTTGACCCCAGCGGCTTATATCGCTTTAATGCGGCAATGGACTGGCTACAGGCGCAAAATCTCAGCATTCAACACATACACAAATATGTTTCCGACTTGCAATCATACTTCTTAGACTGTCTTGACAAAACTCCCATCTCTTTCTTGCCACTTTCTTCGCTTTGTCCGCCCCTCTCAATCAGAGCACGCGGACATTTCCTTACTTTTGAGCGACCCAATGCGGCTGAAATTTTTACTAAGCTCTCCGAGCAAAACATCTACATTGACCGCCGTGGCAACCGTTTGCGATTTGGGTTTGGTTTATATCATACAAAAGAAGATATTGACGAGCTATTTGAGCGTCTTCGGCTCATCTCTTAGGCGAAACAGCTGCCTGCGCATACTTTCTTCAAAAAAAAACGCTCACTACTATGCTCTTCTCTTCTTTCGTGCATCATAGCTTAACTCAAATTCAAAAGTTTTCATTAAGCGTATTTCGGGATACTGGGTTTGCACGTACATTTCCACCTCTGGTGAAAAGACATAACCAATCAGAATCGGATACACTTCTAATCCTGTTGCCGCTCTTAGTCGGCTCAGCATATCTGAGAATCTATCCACATCTTTTTTGCCCGGCTGTGCTTTGCACTCTGCTATGATTAAGCACACTCTATCGCCTTTTACACCTTCTGCATAGATATTCACCTCATCGTATCTGCCGTCTGGGTAAATGTAGTTGCGTCGGTCAAGACTTTTCAAGGTTATTCCATAATCTTTTTCTGCTAAGTCATAGAAATAAGGCATAATTCGGTCTTCAATGCCATAACCAACTGCCATTGAAAGTCCCCCAAGCTGCTGGCGAATGTCTTTAATTTCAGCATAGAATTCACGTCGCATCTCCGTCATTTCGTGCGCCAGCTTGTCTAAGCGCTCCTCTGTCCGACGCTGTGCTTCGGCTAACTCGTTGAGGCGCTCCTCCGTCCGACGCTGTGCCTCTGCCAGCTCATTGACCCGTTCCTCTGTCCGACGCTGTGCCTCCGCTAACGCATTCAGCCGTTCCTCCGTCCGACGCTGTGCCTCTGATAGCTCTTTTATTGCCTCTTTTAGCTCACCTAATTCTTGCTTTGTTACGAGGCGGTCGAAATCCAGAATTGTTTCGCTGATAATGTTGGTTAGTGCTTCAGCCTGCTCAGCGGAGAAATTTGCTTTGAGTGCATTGTATATCTTGTGCGTATCAATCATCTTCCGAAGTTTAAGCTTATCTCTGCCGACCTGCTGATGTACTTTACATAACCTCAACTTGTTGAGATTCTATCTTTTTTGCTACAAACTCTATCATTTCTTCTGTCAATTCAGGATACATCGGCAGTGAGAGAATTTTTCCCATCTGCGATGATGCTACTGGAAAATCTTCTGGCTTATGTCCAAATCGCTGATAAGCCTTCAGCAGCGGCAGTGGCGTTGGATAGTGAATTCCTGTCTCAATCCCCTCTGCCCTAAGCGTGTCTATGATTTTTTCTCGATTCGTCACACGAACTACAAAAAGATGATATACATGGCGCGAATACTCTGGTTCTTTTGGTAGCACCACATGCGTTCCTGAGAGATATTTTCGATACAAATTTGCATTTCGTCGTCGCGCTTCTGTCCAGTTTTCTAAGTGTCGCAACTTCACGCTTAGCACTGCGGCTTGAATACCGTCTAAGCGGCTATTTCGTCCTTCTATTTCGTGTTCATTTTTTCTTGGCTGACCATGATTTGCAATTAATCGTGCAATGCGCGCAATTTCATCGTCGTTTGTAACCATTGCTCCCGCATCTCCATATGCACCTAAATTTTTACCCGGATAAAAACTGAATGAGGCACAGTCGCCAAATGTACCCGTCATTTTTCCTTTGTAAGTCGCGCCGTGCGATTGCGCGCAGTCTTCCAACACCCTTAGCCCATACTTTCTTGCAATTGCCATAATTTCATCCATCTCTGCTGGCAATCCATAAAGGTGAACTGGAATAATTACCTTCGTGCGCGGTGTAATTTTCTCTTCAATTTTGCTCGGATCTATCGTGTAGTAGTCTGGTAAAATATCTACGAATACAGGCGTTGCCCCTACAGTCGTAACTGCTTCAGAAGTAGAAATCCAAGAATTTGCTGGTACAATTACCTCATCGCCATGACCAATCCCCATCGCTTTTAGCAAAATCTCTATGGAATCTGTGCCATTTGCACAGCTAATACAGTGCTTGATACCGATATATGCTGCAAACTCTTCTTCAAACGCTTTCGCATATTTACCGCTAATAAAGGCGGTTTCTGAAATGACATTTGCAATCGCACTGTCAATTTCAGATTTAATACTCTGGTACTGTGCCTTGAGGTCAACAAAAGGAATTTTCATTGATAATCTGGTTTTGTTGTTACGCTAGGCTAATCGCCCGTGATAAGCGTTGTAATCTTTGATGAGTGTCTCTAAAAAAGCCTGCGTTGATTGCTCAGTTTTGACACCTAATTTCTGCTCAAGCACGGCTTTGGTCCTCTCCTTTAACTTTTCTGCTAAATCAGGGCTTACTTGCCCTGCAGTATTCAGCACCTCTTTAATTACTTCCACATCGCTTTCAGTTAGGCGAGACACTTCACTGTAAGTTAATGTATGTGAAGCGTCTACTGCCTCAAATATGGTATCTTTTAATTTCACCCGCTCAGTTAGCTTCACGACGGTCGTATTCGCAGCAATATCTCCAATACGCTGCCCTTTGCCGTTAATAAGAATTGCTAAGATGGCCACAGCTGGTGTGAAAAGGATAATATCCACGATGCGCAAAATCCACCTCAGGAAGTAGCTACCGATACTTGGCTCTGTGCCATCTATCTTGACTACCTTTATTTTCATTGCTTTCTTGCCGAAACTTTGCCCGTCCATAAAGACTTCGCAGAGAAGGTCATAGAAGAGTGCCACTATGTACAGCCCAAATAGGATGATAATCCCTACGCTGTTGCCTAAGTCCAGTCCAATTTCGCTAAGCACATAAAGCACTGTGCTGACAGTAATGAAATATGCAATGATTATGCACCCATCTACTATAGCAGCCAGTATGCGGTCGCTGACGCTTGCAACTTCGTAGCTAATTTCGACATTCTGCGTTGTTTGAACCTTGACAGTATGCATAGCCCTCTACATTTTGCGATTTGAGCGCTCGTTTCGTTATCTTCCTTTCAACCAGCCTACATTGTTGCACACTATTTTGCGCTAACTTCGACAAATTTAACCGCTGTTTCTGAATGACCGAAGTGACCTTCATCAAATCGCGCCGAGACACTTGGCAGGCTTTTGAGCAGATGCTTCACCAACCGCAGCAAGCCTCGCCCGACGCACTTGCGGATGCTTTTGTTCAACTTACAGACGACCTTGCATATGCTCGCACTTTTTTCCCCAAGAGCAAAACCACTGAATACCTCAATGCTTTGACGGCTAAGGCGCATCAGCAGCTATACCGCAATCGGAAAGAGCCTCACACACGCCTTTTCCATTTTTGGCGCATAGAACTACCGCTCGAGGTTCGCGCCGCTCATCGTGAAATTTTCTACTCGCTTATCATCTTCTCCATCGCTGCCTTTATCGGTGCACTCTCCACCGCCGGCGATGACAGCTTTGCGCGACTCATCTTAGGTGATGCATATGTGAATATGACACTGGCTAACATCAAACACGGCGACCCGATGGCTATCTACAAGCAGGCGCGTGAGCTCCCGATGTTTCTTGGTATCACTCTGAATAACATTCTTGTTTCGTTCTACGCTTTCGCAATGGGCACGCTTTTCTCGTTTGGCACAGGCTATGTTCTGCTCCAAAATGGCATTATGGTTGGCTCATTTCAATACTTTTTCCATCAGCATGGGCTGCTTCTCGAGTCAGCTTTGGTCATCTGGATTCATGGTACGCTGGAAATCTCTGCTATCGTAATTGCGGGTGGCGCTGGACTTACAATTGGCAATAGCATTCTTTTTCCCGCATCATACACTCGCCTTGAGTCTTTTTTGCGTGGCGCTAAGCGCGGCGTCAAAATCATCATTGGACTTGTGCCTATCTTCGCCGCTGCTGGCTTTCTTGAAAGTTTCGTTACGCGCTACACCGAGATGCCGATTTTCCTCAGTCTTTTTATCATCTTGAGCTCTCTTGCATTTGTTCTCTGGTATTTTGCACTTTACCCGATTCAACTTGAACGCATGCTTTATCAATCCACTAAACAATAGCCCGCTATGCTTGAAAAAATTGAGTTCCGGAAGCGCCGTGAAGTTGGCGACCTTATCTCTGTTAGCCTTGAGTTCATTCAGCAGAATTTCAAGACCTTAGCCCTTAGCTTGCTCTATGTGGGCTTGCCCCTTTCTGTTCTGCAAGGCACTATCACGGCACTCTATCAAAGCCGAGTGATGGATACTCAGGACGCAACCAGCGTTCTTGACCTCTTTGCAACTGTCTTCGGCCCTGAGTTTTTTCTCTCGCTCTTACTTTCAATGGTACTTTATGCGGGCGTTTCTGCCACAGCATATTCCTTTGTGCAGCGATACATCTCGCAGCCTGACCCCTCGCTTATTCAAGTTAGCGAAGTTCTGAACGATACGCTCAGCAACACCTTGACGATTTTGGTCACAGCGCTTCTTCTTGGATTTCTTCTGGGCATGGTTGCCATTCCCAGCCTTTTCCTTCTTTTCATTCCTGTGCTCTACCTTGGCGTTGCGACTGCACCGCTTATCTTCATTCGGCTCTATGAGCAAAAAGGCTTCTTCGAGGCATTTCTCCGCTCTTTTCAGCTTGTGCAGGGCAATTGGTGGCGAGTGTTTGCAACGCTGTTTGTGTTAGTGCTGGTCGGATATTTGATTTCGCTTATCTTTTCAGTTCCGGGCTTCGTGATAGGGTTAATTGTTGGGTTTAACTCTTCTTCACCAAATTTTTCTGACTACACGCTTTTCAATGCAATTTTCTCTTCGCTCTCCACGCTTGGCTTCGTTGTGCTGAACGGGCTTCTTTCAATCGGCATTGCATTTGTCTATTTTGACTTGGTAGAGCGCAAAGAATCGTCAGGCTTAATGCAGCGCATTGAGCAAATGTCAACCCCAAACTGAAGTTATTCAGAATGTACACTCAAGCTGCTCAGCGCACTGGCAGCATTGTGCTCTGGCTTCTGCTTTCTGCCAGCACAAGTGTCGGACAGCTCTCACACGGGATAGCAGATTCGGTCGCTGTGGATTCTTTGCCTAATTTTAATGCAATTGCCTCCAAGATTATTGACTCGCTACACCTTCCATCGTCTGATATAGATCGCTTTCAGCCTGACGCTGCAGTTTTAGGTGAAGTTTTGCCCGACTCTATTTCGGCACAAGCTTTTGATGCCTCGCGCATCACACTGCGGTGCTTTGACTTAGAGGCTTTATCGCAGTTGCGTGCGCAAAAGGAGTTTCAATACGACCGTCCGCCTCCGCCCCCTCCTGTTTGGCAGAGAATTCGTGATTGGCTTGACCAGAACATCTTGCGCCATATTTTCAGCGACGAGGTTACGGAGTGGATAGAACATGCGCTTACGGTTATCTCTGTGCTGGTTCTCATTTACCTTGTTCTCAAGCTCATACGAACTGACCTTCGCAGTCTTTTCTACGGCTCGAAGACACTCCGCTCCGTAGCGTTTCAGGCTGAGGAGCACTTAGAACCCGATGCACTTCAGGCTTTGATTGAACAGGCGATGGCAGACAAAGATTACCGCCGCGCTGTGCGTTATCTTTTCTTGCGCGTGCTCAAGCTCCTTGCCGCTAAGGATTTGATTGCTTGGCGAATTGACAAAACAAACCGTGACTACTTGTATGAACTCAAGCAACCAGAGCTTCGCACACCGTTTGCGGAGCTTGCACGCTTTTTTGAGTATGTCTGGTATGGTGGGTTTTGGCTCACGGAACAAGAGTTTGCCGCTGCCAAGCGTGCGTTTGATGCATTTACGACTCAATTGCAGGAGAGATGAAATCATACTGGAAGCCTCTGCTATTTTTTGCAGCCATCTTTGCTTTGCTGGTTGCAACACAGCTCTCTGCACCCAAGCCGCTCAATTGGCGTCCTTCTTTTTCAAATGAAGACAAATCACCTTTTGGCGCGTTTGTGCTTTTTTCGCGCCTTAGAGACCTTTTCTTCGAGGAGCGTATCACAGTTAGCCCCCAATCGCTCTATGAGCTTTTCCATGCTTCTCCCCAGACCTATCTGTTCTCGCTGCGCTCGAACATTATCTTCATTGCCGAAGACCTTCGTCTCGACAGCCTTGATGCACAGAGTTTGCTTGAGTTTGTCTCAGCTGGCAGCACGGCGTTCCTTGCTGCAGTCTGGTTTCCAGCTCCGATTTGTGATACATTTCGTCTGAGGACACGAGCGCAGTTTTTGCCTTTCTTGCACGTTGCTGATTCTCTGAACGCACCAGATACACTTTACCTTTCCTTTCCTAAGGCAGCGCCCCAGCAAGGCACGCGATACGCTCTCCGTATGCCGCCTTACACGGCAAGCTTTTCTCGGTTTGATTCCTCACGTGCGACTGTGCTGAGCGTTGATACAGCAAATCGTCCGAACTTTATTCGCCTCCAGTTTGGTAAAGGTGCGTTCTACCTTTGTTCCAGTCCTTACCTTTTCACGAACTACTACTTGCTGACGCCCGATGGTGCGGAGTATGTTGCCAGAGTGCTTTCGCACTTGCCTGTTCAAACAACCATTTGGGACGAATACTACAAACCGCTTTCTCGACGTGCCCAAACTCCGATTCGCTTTGTTTTAGAGACGGATACGCTGCGGTATGCTTACTATCTTGCGCTCACTGGCATTGTGCTCTTCATCTTTGCTTCTGGCAAGCGGCGGCAGCGTCCTATCCCCCTTATCACGCCGCCCCGTAACGCTACACTGGAGTTTGTGCAAACAGTTGGCAGGGTCTATCTTCAACACGGCGACCACAAAGATTTGGCCGAGAAAAAAATTGAGTATTTCTTTGATTTTCTGCGCACGCATTTTTATCTCCAAAACATTTCGTTTTCGCAGGATTTTTATCAATTGCTCTCAGAAAAGTCAGGCGTGCCTATCTCTGAGATTGCACGACTTTTTGCAGCGATTCAAGCGGCACGCAACTCATCAAGCCTCTCCGCTACCGAGCTTTTAGCGCTGATGAAAGCGATTGAAAATTTCTACAACGCTACAACCGTGAAAGCCAATGTCCGAAACGCTCTTTCAGAATCGAATTGACCTCAGCTCAATTCGTGATGCCGTTGAACGTATTAAGCGAGAACTGCGCAAAGTGATTGTTGGGCAAGACGAAATGATCGACCTTTTGTTAGCAGCACTATTCGCAAATGGTCATATTCTCATTGAGGGCGTACCTGGAATCGCCAAAACGCTTACGGCAAAAGTTTTAGCACGCACGCTTTCGGTAGGTTTTTCACGCATTCAGTTTACGCCTGACCTGATGCCTTCCGATGTGATTGGCACATCGGTCTTTAACCCAAAGACAGTTGAGTTCAAGTTCAATCCAGGCCCAATTTTTTCAAATTTTGTGCTGATTGATGAAATCAACCGTGCACCTGCCAAAACTCAGGCGGCACTCTTTGAGGTCATGGAAGAGCGTCAAGTTACAGTTGATGGCACCACCTATCCGATGCAGATGCCTTTTTTGGTTGTTGCCACGCAAAACCCTATTGAGCAAGAAGGCACCTATCGCTTGCCGGAGGCGCAGCTAGACCGATTCCTGCTCAAAATCGTGATGACATATCCTTCGTTGGAAGAGGAAACCAAAATTCTCCTTGCGCATCATCAGCAGCGCGCTGTGCCGACTGCTGCTGTTGAACCAGTCTTGACGGGTGAGCAAGTGTTAGCCTGCCAAGCCGCTGCGCGTAGCGTGCGAGTTGAGGAAGCGCTTTTGCGCTATATTGCTTTGCTTGCTGGTAAGACACGCACCAGCGGCGACATCTATCTTGGCGCCTCACCACGCGCCTCGATTGCGATTCTCAACACTGCCAAAGCAATCGCAGCCATGCAAGGTCGCGATTTTCTTGTGCCAGATGACATTAAAACTGTAGCGATTCCTGCGCTTCGGCATCGCATCATTCTTTCACCTGAACGCGAGATGCAGGGCATTGCACCTGACGACGTGCTTAAAGACCTTCTTGCTAAACTGGAAGTGCCACGATGAATTTTCTCCAAAGCTACTTTCTTACGCCACGCTTCTTTCTTGCGCTTGGCGTGCTGGCTACGCTTTTTGTATTGGGTTACTTTTTCTCTGCCTTGACCACTCTTGCCACCATTGGCACGCCGATACTCTTTCTACTCACTTTGCTCGATACGCTTTTGCTGTATGCACCGCGCTTTACCGCTCCCCGTGCAGAACGCCTTACGCCTGAGCGCTTTTCGAACGGCGATGAAAACTTTATTACCGTCCGCTTGCAGAACCCTTACACTTTCACTTCACGCCTCGAGGTAATTGATGAACTGCCGCCTCAATTCCAAGTGCGTGATTTTCTCTATGTGCTTACGCTTCCTGCGCAGTCTCACAGAGCGTTTCAATACAGCGTTCGTCCTACTGAGCGCGGAGAGTATCACTTTGGCGACCTGAACCTTTTCTTTGAAAGCCCACTGGGCTTGGTGCAGCGGCGCTTTAAAATCCCTGCCTCCACGATGGTGCCCACTTATCCATCTTTTCTGCAGATGCGTCGCTATGAGCTTCTTTCGCTTTCTGCCAGAGCTACTGAATTAGGTATCAAGCGCCTGCGCCGCTTAGGACACACGCTCGAGTTTGAGCGCATTAAGCCTTATGCAATTGGCGATGATATTCGCTCTATTAACTGGAAAGCCACGGCGCGGCGAGGCGACCTGATGGTTAATCAATATCAAGATGAGCGTTCCCAGCCTATTTATTCTCTTATCGATATGGGGCGCATGATGAAAATGCCTTTTGAGGGGCTGACACTGTTGGACTATGCGATTAATGCTTCACTGGCAATTTCCAACATTGCCTTGAAGAAGCAAGACCGTGCTGGACTGATTACTTTTTCCAACCGCATTCATTCCATCATTCCTGCTGAGCGACAATCAGCGCACCTTGCAAAGATTCTCGAGACGCTTTACAACCAACAGACTACTTTTCAGGAATCAGATTATGAAACCCTTTTTATCACCGTTCAGCGGCGCATTTCACAACGTGCTCTTCTTCTGCTTTTTACAAACTTTGAGACGCTTTCTTCAATGCGGCGTCAGCTTCGGTATCTCCAGCGCCTTGCTGTGCGGCACTTGCTTATCGTGATTTTCTTTGAAAACACTGAACTGCGCTCTTTGCTTGAACGCCCGACTAAGACGCTGGAAGATGCATATATCAAGACCATTGCTGAAAAATTTGCCTTCGAGAAACGAGAAATTGTCTTGGAGCTGCAGCGCAACGGCATTCAATCTGTCTTAACGGCTCCTAAAGACCTGACACTCAAAACCATCAACAAATACCTTGAACTGAAAGCACGCGGAATGATTTAGCATCAAGTGTTGCTGTGCCACATTTCTTGTGTAATGCTGGGAGCTGACTTGCCTTCAAATCTGATTGACGCCCAGCGTGATGCATTCTTGCAGCAAAGTCTCTTCCACTTTTTGTGATAGGGAATATGTGCTGAGCGCAATCATCTTCAGGTTATTGAGCATCACTCGTGCCAGCGCAACTGTGCTTAGCAAATTTCTGCGCTCCATTTTGCCTTCTCCGTGCAGGAAAAGAAAGGTGAAAGCCTGTGTGCGGTCTTGAAACTCACGCAGTCGAGCCAAATGCCGCACCTTTGCCTCATCGCTTGCACCCAGAGGTAGCCACACACTTGCTTTGATGCCATATTTTTGCAGCATCATCACTGCGCTGAAATACTCATCGACGGCTGCATCATCTTGCAGCCCACCTTCCAGCTTGCCCTCGACCAATCTCAGCCCCGACTCTGCTAACTTTTCTGCTGCTTTCAGTACCCTTAGTTTCTCACTTGCTGCTAACCGCACTACTTGTTGCGGCCAAAGGGCACAGACACTTGCCCTCTCTGCCACTGTTCTAACACACTGACAGACTTCAAGCAACTTCATTTCAGTTGGCAACTCCAAATACACCAGCGGCTTATTGGGTTTTTCTGACTGACTGCTGTGGCGCCGCTCTACATCGAGCGTGGTGAGCGAGGGATTGCGTGCTGCGAGTGCTTTTGTTGCCTCAATTAGTGCAGATGGTCGCTCGCTTCCAAGTGCTTTTCTTGCTTCTTGCAAAAATTTCAAACCTTCATCAAAGCCGATGCGCTCATCTTTCTCCAACTTTTCTAAAATGCGCTCTATTGAAACAGAATCTTTGGGCATCTCAAAAGTCAACTTGATAGATAAGGTATTCCTTGTAAGGCTCTGCGCCGATGGCTTCGGCTAATTTTTGCATCGGTATATTGCTTTTGAGCACCCAACTTAGCTCCGCTTCCCAGTAGCCCTTTCGAATACCTACTTCAACCGTTTCTGCATTCATCAACGAATCGACGCCTTTGTTTCGGTATTCAGGGATTACCCCCATTACAATGGTGCGAATGCGATTGATTTTTCGCGCATACCAAAGGTATTTCAGGATTCCGATTGGCGAGGTTGGGTTACCGTTGACGTGCTTCAAAGCGATGTTGACATCAGGCAGCGAGAGCGAAAAGCCAACATAGTCGCCTTTTTCATTTTGCACAAAGTAGATAAACTCTGGATCTGCGATTTGCTTTAAATCCTTTGCGAGTGTGTAAAACTCCTTCTCGGTAAAAGGCACAAACCCCCAGTTGAGTTCCCACGCCTTGTTGTAAAGACTGCGAATGATTTTCGCTTCGTTCTGCCAGTCTTTCAGGTTAAGGTAGCGCAGGCGCAGTTTCTCACGCTTCTTAACCAATTCGCTAATGCGTCTCAGGCGCTCACGGTCAATGGTCTTTTGATTGACCAGCCATGCGACCAGTTCTTGCTCCACGCGAAAGCCATAATCTTTGCAAAGGTCGTGGTAGTAAGGCGGGTTGTAGGTCATCAGGAATGTCGGTGGAGAATCATAACCTTTGCAGAGCATACCCAGTTGGTCGTTGGTAGAGGGACTAATTGGACCGCGCATTGCAGTGAGTCCACGCGCTTGCAGCCACGCCTTAGCTGCATCAAAGAGCGCTCGTGAAACCTCTGTGTCATTGATGCATTCAAAAAAGCCCCAAAACCCTACCTTGTCTTTGTGTAGCTCGTTATGCGTATAGTTGATGGTCGCTGTAATTGTGCCGCACATTTCACCATTTTTCCAAGCCGTAAAGCATGCGCGATCAGCATGCTCCCAAAGCGGATAGCGCTGCTTGTCCAGCGTTTTTTCGTAGTCGGCAATCACAGGCGGCACCCAGTTTTTTTTCAGCTCAGGGTCACGCGTATAAATTTTCCATGCAAATTTGATATAGTCTCGAATCTCTTTGGGCGTTTTTGCTTCTCGGATTTCAACAGGCATTTGTGCCTCTTTTGTTTTTGTTTGCAGTTTTTTGAGGGCGAAAAATACAGCTTTTCTTCGCTTTGAGTATGTTAGGGTGGTCTCTGTCAGAGAAAATTTTCAGATGGGAAACAGTGTTGTAGCCCAAGCTT
Organism: Chloroherpetonaceae bacterium; assembly: GCA_025056565.1. Lineage (NCBI taxonomy): Bacteria > Pseudomonadati > Chlorobiota > Chlorobiia > Chlorobiales > Chloroherpetonaceae > Chloroherpetonaceae bacterium. Next base: position 37,692 of record JANWWA010000019.1, read on the forward strand.
TGTGTTTGAGCACTCCTTAGAACCATGCGGACAGTCTTTCTCACAGTGAGCCTCTCTTTTAGCCTCTGGGCGATAAGCGCGTGTAGCCTTTTTTCGCCACGCACACCTGAGCCTCCTGAAAGCCTTGCGCCCAGTGTTCCTGTCTGGCGACCACCTACGCTGGCTGATATTGTGCTGGAGAACCTTACCAACGCGTTTGCCAGTGTCAACCCTGTGGATTACACGCGCACTTTTTCACCTGCGCCTACGACCGATAACCTGCTCGTTTCAGATTATCGCTTCATTCCTGCGCCTGAGACTGCGGGCACAGCAGGCGCTATATTTCAGAACTGGAATATCGTCTCAGAGCGGCGATTCTTTGAGAACTTCCGAGCGCAGTTGGAGCGTGGCGCTCGACCGCAGTTCCTTTTCACGATTGATACGCGCCTACTGAACTCCCCAACGGAGCTTCAGCTTTCACTTTCCTACCGCATTGTTGCACGCTACACGTCGCCTGACATTCCTGAAGTCACGCAAGGTCGCTCGGTGCTGCGGCTATTGCAATCTACGCAAGGTTTCTGGTATGTGCAGGAGTGGCGCGACTTTCGCAGCGATGCTGATTTTACGCTGAGCGAACTCAAGCGCCGACTTGCAAATTAGCCTCATCCCCTGTCTCGACTTCAATTGGCTTGCACCCTGCCCTGCATCGGCATTGCACAGGGCTGGCGCGCTTGGCACTCGCCATTTCTGTTCACTGCATCCCTGATCTCGTAATTTTTCTTAGATTTGTTGATTACAAACTTTACGGTTATGCCACGACTCAGCGATATGTTGAACTCTCGTGCAGCAATGCATCAACTGCAACGCCTCTTTACTGCACGCACTTGGCGAAAACTGCGTCTTCGAGCACGGCTGCGCTGGTTTGCCAGAGACGCCATGCGCTCACCACTCAAATACGTGCGCCTTGCTTTTCTCGGATTGATTTTGTTCTACACCGTGTTTGGCAACTACGGCATCTTAGCTCGGCTCCGTCTGGAGATTCACAAGTCGCATCTTTCTGCCGAGCTTACGCGCGAAACACAGCGCTCCAATGAACTCCGAAGCGCCATTCAAAAAATGCAAACTCTCGAGGAAATTGAGCGTTGGGCACGAGAGAAGTATAATCTCTCGCTCCCTAGTGAGATAGTTTATGTGATCAAATAGTGTACAACTAGATGCAAAAGTTTACACTTTTCATACGAGTTATCGTGAAGTAACAGAAGTAACACTTTGCAGATTCACGGTTTTGCTGATGAAGCCTATACGACTTTACTCTGATTCAGAAAAACTAAGGGTTAAGAGACTCCTTGCTGAGTTTTACTCAAACAAGCCACCAGAGTACGGGCGCTTCGATCATCGCGCAGGCGAGTATCAGCAGTATGCTGATTTCATTGAAAAATATGCGCCTCTGAAAGGAAAGCATCTAGAGTTAGGTTGTGGAGACTGGCAAATTCCGCAAGCTATTGCTGATAAGGGATTTGAAGAAGTAGTTGGCTGTGATTTTTTCTCTGATGAGTCTCTGGCGAGCTATCG
>JANWWA010000020.1 GCA_025056565.1 Chloroherpetonaceae bacterium
CAAGAATGAAAAATAGCACTATTAACTTTCAGTCAGGCGATGATGATGTGGTTCATCTGTGCCAGCCCGTTTCGTTCAAGAAATACTTTGAACAGAACGGTTATACGCTCATCTTATTCAACCGTGGAATGGGTGAATCCAGATTTGCAAAGTGGTTCAATTCCCTCTTTCCTGCATTTGCTACAACGATTAACATCGTCGCACAAAAACGCTGAAGTCTTATGTATGTAACCAATCCATACACCTATCGCCGCCGCAAGACGATTGAAGTAGGGTTTGGCGACCTCAAGCTTGGTGGGATGAATCCAATTCGCGTGGAGTCCATGACCACAACTGACACGATGGATACCGAAGCCACCGTCGAGCAGTGTCGCCGTCTCTATGAAGCAGGGTGTGAAATTATCCGCATCACGGCGCCTTCAATGAAAGAAGCCGAAAACTTAGGCGAAATTTCCAAGCGGCTTCGCCAGATGGGGATTCGCACCCCGCTTGTCGCCGATATTCACTTTACACCAAATGCAGCACTCAAAGCCGTTGAGTTTGTTGAGAACGTGCGTATCAACCCGGGTAATTATGCCGACCGCAAGAAGTTTGTTGTCCGCGAATACACCGATGCCGAATACGAAGCCGAACTGGAGCGCATTCATGACCAATTCAAGCCGCTTGTCTTGAAGTGCAAAGAGTATGGGCGCTCTATGCGCATCGGCACCAACCACGGCTCGCTTTCCGACCGCATTATGAATCGCTATGGCGACACGCCGCTGGGTATGGTCGAATCGGCACTTGAATTTGCACGCATCTGTGAGCTGTACGGCTACTACGACTTCATCTTCTCAATGAAGTCCTCAAACCCGCAAGTGATGATTCAAGCTTATCGCTTGCTGGTGGAAAAAGCAGACAAGGAACTCAAGCACCGCTACCCACTGCATTTAGGCGTTACAGAGGCAGGTAACGGCGAGGAGGGACGCGTGAAATCTGCCATCGGTATCGGTGCCCTTCTGGAAGATGGCTTAGGCGATACCATTCGCGTCTCGCTCACGGAAGACCCTGTCAATGAAGTCCACTTCGGCTTTGAGTTAGTCAGAAAATACAACGCCAAGCTTTGGGTTCACGCTGAGACACTCGGCGACTTTGCCAAGAGTTTTGTTGAACCGAAAGAAGAAGAGCCACCCTTTACGCCTTATGAATTCAACCGCCGTGAGTCCATTAAAATCACGGTTGGCCATTTAGAAATGGGCGGCGATGCCGTGCCACGTGTGGAGCTTGATGTCAGAACTCCGCTCTCTGATGTAGAGCATGTGCGCGATGAAATCATCTTCTCTGCTAAGCCCTTCCTTGCCGAAGGCGCAAAATCAGAATTCACTTCCATTGAGACCGACTTTATTGACGAAGTCAAAGCCGTGCAGCAAGCCTTGGCTGAAAAGTTTGTCTCACCTATTCTTTCTGTCTCGGTTAAGGAAATGCTGACGGCACAAGCATTGGTCAACACTGTCGATAAAATTCGTCTCAACATCAAGAAAGGTGATGCACCTTTTGAGAAAGAAGGCTTGCAACATCTCGTTGGCAGAGCTGCTATTGAGTTTTCATTTGTCAAGACCGATGAGACCGATACGGCGATTGCAGAAATTCTCACGCGCCTTGCAGACCGCTGCAAAGCGGTTGGGCTGGAGAAGGCAATGTTCTCCATTCAAGCGAAGGAAATCATCTTCCCGTATCGGCGTTTGGCACAAGCCTTCAAGCGCGCTGGCATCCGGTATCCTATTGTACTACGCTACGACGCCTGCCATATCAAACCGACCGAAAATCCTGCCGCAAAGATTCCTGAGTCTAAGGTCGATGCGGCGACGCTCTGTGCAGTTTCAGTTCAATTAGGCACCCTGCTTTGCGACGGCATTGGCGACGCTGTTGCACTTCGCTCGAACCTATCGCGTGGCGATGAGTTAAATCTTATCTACAACATTCTGCAGGCTACGCGCTACCGAATGACAAAGACAGAGTTCATTTCTTGCCCTTCATGCGGACGCACACTCTTTGATTTGGAGGAAGTGACTGCAAAAATCAAAGCGCGCACAGCACACCTCAAAGGCTTGAAGATTGGCATTATGGGCTGCATTGTCAACGGCCCTGGCGAAATGGCGGATGCAGACTTCGGCTATGTCGGCACAGGCGTTGGACAGATTTCACTCTACGTTGGCAAAGAAGTGGTCGAGCGCAATATCCCTGAAGCAGAAGCCGTCGACCGCTTGGTTGAACTCATCAAGCGACACGGAAAGTGGCGTGAGCCTGAGGAAGTGGAGGAACATAGCAACAAAGTGTTGTGAAACCCTTTATCCCTTTGCAGAGAGAATCGGGTGAGAGCAAGTAGCAATCACATTGAGCCGTGCATGCTCTCAACCTGATACAGTTTCCTCTGAAGGGCATAGCTTAAAACACTGGTTCTGCAAACTCTTTTAAGCGCTCGAGCGACTCGTCTTCTATCTCTTTATGCAAGCTATTGCCGTGTGAATCCATTGTGCAAATGGCGGCAAAGCCCTCCACTTGTAAGTGCCACATTGCTTCGGGCACTCCCATCTCTTCAAGGAAGTGCACACCTGTTACCTCTTTAATGCATTGCGCATAGTATTGTGCTGCGCCGCCAATCGCATTCAGATAGACGGCGCCATACTCTTGCAGTCCTTTCAGCGTTTTTGCCCCCATTCCACCTTTCCCAATCACAGCGCGTAGCCCTAACCGCTTAATCACATCGGCTTGATATGGCTCTTCCCGAATTGAGGTGGTTGGGCCTGCAGCCGTAATCTTATACTTGCCATTTTCTTTGAGGACAACAGGACCGCAGTGATAGAGCACCCCTCCACGTGTATCGACTGGCATTGTCTCTGCTGTAAGGTTGTGGTGCACCACATAGTGATGAAATGCATCACGCCCTGTATGCACTTCGCCATTGATAATGACAATATCGCCAACCTTGACCTTACGAATCTTTTCCTCACTAATTGGGGCTTGCAGCACAATTTCTTTGCCTGTCAGCGGAATGCCTGCGCCTTTTGCCAGCTTTTTGATTTCATCGCTTTCACGGTAGAGCCACTTGATAATTTTCCCGCTTGAGTCCAAGTGAATTCCCAAGCGGCGATAAGCCCAGCAGTTATAGGCCACGCTGACAAAGAAACTTGCAGGCAAGCGTTCTGCCACCCCAATCTTGCAGCCTAAGAGCGTTACTTTGCCGCCAAACCCCATTGTGCCAATGTTAAGCTTGTCAGCATTTGCCATCACATATTCTTCCAGTGCTCGCAGTGTTGGGTCAGGATTGACATCATCGACAGGTCGCAGCAGTTGCTCTTTTGCCAGCTCATAGCCAGAGGTTCGGTCGCCGCCAATTCCCACACCAATGAAGCCTGCCGAACAGCCTTGCCCTTGCGCCTGCCAAACCGCATGCAAGATGCATTTTCGAATCCCATCTACATCCCGCCCTGCCTTGCCAAGTCCTTCAAGCTCGGTTGGAAGAGAGTATTGGATGTTTTTGTTTTCACACCCGCCTCCTTTCAAGATGAGCTTGATTTCAGTGAAGTCCTTTTCCCATTGTTCAAAGTGCATGACTGGCACGCCTGCTCCCACATTTGTGCCATTGTTTTTGCCTGTGATAGGATGCACAGAGTTGGGGCGCAACTTACCAAGCTTCGTGGCCTCTATGGTCGCTTCCTTAATAGCTGCTTTAATTTCCAGTTGATTGACTCCTACTGGCGTGTGAATGAAGAAAGTTGGCATACCTGTATCCTGACAAATCGGTGAGACATTTTCACACGCCATATCAATGTTGAGGGTGATAGTCGAGATTGCAAGACCAGAGCGAGATGCAGGGTCTTCACGCTCCGCTGCATTTGCAATCGCACGGCGCACATCGCTTGGCAAGTTGGTTGAGGTCTCTATAATCAGCTGCAGGATTGAGTCTTTCAGTGCGGACATACTACAACGAGGTTAAATTCCAAAAGCGTTGTTTTTAGCCCTGAAATTTACAAGAAACTCTGCACGCAGAAAAGCTGGGATTGCGAAATCTGAGACTGATGATACAGCGTTTGCGTTAGAGGGGTATTTGCTCCTAACTCTTTACCGCACGGTCTTGTTAAACACATCACGCACCACCGCACGGTTTGGCGTATTGACCCCATCTTCTACACGCCAAGTTCGCTTCTGTTCCAGCGCCTCACTTTCTCCGTCTAAGAGATATCGATATTCAATTAATTCTCCTCGCTGCAGCCTTAGCACGGCTGTCCAGACCTTGTCGTTACGCTTTTCGTCGCCGTATCGTCCATCATCGCGCATTGGAATTCTTTGTTGTCCTCTCGAGCGTGCCTTCAAAATCTCGAGCTCTGCACTTCTTGCAGCTGGACTGGCAGAAAGGTCTAACTCAAAGCGTGTTTCCACCGTGTTAATTAAGTCTTCCTGCACGGTTTTGAACGCCTCTTTTGGCACTCGATATTCTTTTCCTCTGCTACGCCAGATGATCGCCATCCCTAAATACGCATCTCTGTTATGCGTGCGTTCTTGCCCTGCAATCGCTCCCAAAAAGCCAATTTGGTTTGGTAATTTCAGTTCAGAGTAAGGCACTACTGCCTCAATGGCTTCATCAGAGAAAGCCAGTTTGACTTTGTCGCTTCGCAACTTTGCTGGTCGCAGTTCTATCTCCAAAATCCTATCTTCTTCAAACGCAATCTGCACTGCCAGTGTCTGAGCAGTATCGCTTAGCACGGTTTTCAGGTTTTCCTCTCTTGCAGCCAGTGCAAAGCACAGTGCATCATTTGTGATGCCATAGTAGCACTTTGAAACGGGCATTTCGCTTTCACCGATTGCAAAGACTCCTGCTCGTTCAAACCACTCCATTTCTGCTAAGATGCCATCAAGCTGCACTTCATTTGGGTTCAGCCGACCAACGGGTATGCGCTCTTCTGGCACCACAATCGGTGCAAACATTCGCCGCTCTATGCTCTTTCCCGCTGCCAGTAGTGCATCGTAGACTCGCCCTAAGTGGGTGCGAAATGCTTTGTCTAAGGCTTGCTGCACGATGTAAGGTTGCTCTGCCTCGTTCCCGTAGTGCTTAAACCAAAGCGCCTGCTGAGCGGCATAGAGTTCGAACCACGCTTGCTGATATGCAGTTAGCTCCTGCCCACTGTGCGCTGCACTCCGCTCCACTTCTACGCTTGGTGGTAACAGACCTGTGCGCTCGAGGTCTGCTCGCGCCAGTGCCAGATACGTCCAAGCTGTTTGTTCCTCCTTGTCGCCAATCCATTGCTCAAGCCCGTTCTCAGCAGAGAGCGGAAGTTTTGCAAGCGTTTTTGGCAAGAGTGGTTTCTTTTTTTCGCCTACTTCCATCAGCAGCCTGCTCAGTCGTGTGAGTTGCAGACTCGGCTCCTTTTTTTGCAAGCCTACACTTGTTAGCATGCCCAACAGCTCTGTGATTGCACTTGCTGCACTAACTGTGCCATGAAATGCCTGTGGGAGTTGCAAGCGCATAGTCAAGACGCCTTGTGCATTACGGTATTTCTCTATGGATTGCAACCACGCCGCCAGTTCTTCTGAACGATTCTTTGCGGAAAGTGCTTTTTGCAAGCGCTCACCTGCCACTGTTTCATCAAACGATAGCCATAGGCGACTGGCGCGCGGTAGTTGATACAGGCTTGCAATTTCCTCTGGACGCAGTGCCGCTTCCGACTTATCTAACGCTTTGGCCAGCGCTGACTTTGGACATAGCAGCCACTTTATGCCAGCCGCCTCATAGAATCCCAGTGAAGACTCGGACACCATTAGCGCTGTCGGCACAAACCCTTGCGGAGTAATACCCAGATAGGCATTCATTCGTGCCACTGCCCGCACAATGTGTGTTTTTGCATCTGCGCTGGCTTGCACTGGCAGCGGAAACTGTCCCACTTCACCGAGTGCTGTTTTCGCATCTTCGGTGTCGCTCAGCAGAGGAATGAGCGCATTAAATGCAGGTGTGGTTATGACATCAACTGGCAGTGATGGAGCTAATTCATCTCTTTTTCGTTTGCCTTTTGGCGTGCTGGCTTGTTCTAAACCGCTCTGTCGCAAAAGAAACAAAATCGTCTCCATCATTTTGTAGGTCTCGACCACCAAGCGCTGGCAGTCATCTTCACCAATTGGGCGCGCTAACTCGTAGCGGTCGTCCTCTTCACTTGGCGTTCGGTTGTCGTCTTTTATGAAGTAGTCGCTTAGGTCAAGTATGAGCGGCGGGTCCAAGTTTGTGCGTGTGGTAGCAAGCTTGCCGCCTCGCACATAGAGTGGCAGGGTGTATTTTCGGGTCAGCAAACTTGGGTCAAAGTGTGACACTGTGTAAAGAAACTTGATGCGAATTCGGTCTCGCACCGTGTAAAGCGCACGGTTCTGCGTGCCAATGATAGTGCCTACTTTCATATCATTTGGCAGAAGCCGTGCGTAGTCTGGGAATCGCCTAAGCGTTGCCTCGCTTACGCTAAAGCCGTGTGCTACTTGCGTCTTGGAGTTGTTTAGGAGCAGATCCAGCTCTTTGCTTGTCAGCTCTATGGAGGGCTTGAGCAGTATATCCAGCCATGGGTCTGTTTTGCCGCCGTATTTTCTTAGGTAGCCTTTTGCATCAATCGTATTGGTGCTTAGGTCAATAAACTCTCGCAAGTAGCTGGTGTAGCGCACTATTGCTATTAGTGTCTCCGACGAAATTGCCACCGTTGCTGGCGCGTTCGGTGTGCTGGCTAGACTGCTTAGCAAGGGAAAAAATGACCCTGTTACAGCGTGTCGCACCGTCGGCATTCCTAATTCGCTGGCTGCCACATCCATTTCAGCCGTTGCATCCAAATGCCAGACGATATGTAAGCGAAGTGGTTCAACTGGCATGCGTTGCCCCACTGCTGGCAGGGCTGCAACATGCCCAATTAGTATGAATATGAGCAGCGGTGTGAGCTCTTTTGTCAAGGTTTGCCTTTGTTTTGGAGGTCAAATATACCGAACAGGCTTGACTTCTTGCTCCTTTAGCTTACCACACATTGCGCCAAGCGGCTTTACTATGCGCGCTTTTTAATGGTAAAATGAAACTCTGCGCCTTTGCCCAGCTCTGATTGAATCCAAATTTTGCCACCGTATTGCTCGACCACTTTCTTAACAATTGCGAGACCGACCCCAGAGCCGGGCTGGTCACTTTCGCCACGCTCAAAGAGCCGAAACACTTTCTCAAAATCTTTGGGTGCAATGCCGATGCCATTGTCTTTCACCACGATTTCGTGCGTGTCGGGGTGGTCAATCGCATAGATGGAAATACAGGGGTCTTTCACTTTTGCCGTGTAGCGAATTGCATTGCCAACCAGATTGGTCATTACTTGCTCTAAGCGGCGACGTGGAAACTTCACCAGCGGCAAGTCAGGGGAGATATTAACCTTGACACGCTGCGCTTCAAGATGCCCACGATAGTTTTCCATAATTGTCGAGACCATCTCGTAGAGGTAAATCTCATCCATCTTGACGGTCTCTCGCCCAACTCTGGAAAGGTCCAATAGCTCCGTAATCATATCTTCCATGACTTTGGCATTGTAGCGGATGCGCTCGAGTGCAAAGCGTGCTTCGTATTCCATCTTGTCGTAATACAGTTCCTGCACCCGTGCGGCAAACCCTTGAATTGAGATAAGTGGCGCTTTGAGGTCGTGAGAGACAGAATAGACAAACTGCTCCAGCTCTGCGTTCTTTTCTGCAAGCGTCTTATTGGCTTCGGCCAGTGCTTCACTTAGTTTCTTTCGGTACAGACCTTCGGCCAGCTCTGTTGCAAGGATTCGCGCCAGACGCTTGTCATCTTCGGAAAAGCGGCGCTGACGCAGCGTAATAATTTGCAGCACTCCTTGCAACTGCTCATAGCCAATGAGGGGCACAGTAAAAACACTTCGTGCCGCAATTGAAAGCAGATGTTTTTCAGCGTATTGCAGTCTTGGCTCTTTTAGGGCTTCCTCAATGAAGGACTCTTGTCGCTTCATTGCAACTAATGGGGCAATGCCTTTTGCTTGCTCTTTAAGCGGATATGAACGCACCGATTCGGGCAGGTCATCGCTGGCTTCGTATTCCAGAAAGAGCATATTTGTCGGCTCATCGTAACGATAAATCAGAAGGAGGGCTGGTTCGAAAAGCTCACCCAATTCTTTGCTGATGCGCCGTGCAATCTCTGGCACTGTCTCAGATTGATTGATGATTTCACTAATCTTGATAATCACTTCGCGCTCTAAACGCGAGCGTTTTTCCAGCGTAATGTCTTGCATCAATACTTTGAACCCACCTGCAACTGGTGTTGTGCCGAAGATGAGCGGTGAAAATTCTGCTTGAAAAATGTGTGTCTCACCTGCAAGGTCTGACATTGCAATTTCTTCGCGCACGAGCTCTCCTCTTTCGGTGCGCTGTGCCGCTTTGATAAATCGATCTGCATTCTCGGGTGAAAGCTGCCTCAGCAAGTTAAATTCTTGCAGGCTGTTTCTATCCCAGCCAAAAAATGTCTCGACGGCACGATTAACTTCCATCACACGGTAGTCGGGACCGCAGATGAAAATTAGCTCTGCTGTAGAGTCGAACAGGCTACGATATTGCAGTTCCGCAAACAACAATTCCTCTGTGCGTTTCTTGACTGTGTCAGTGAGCGACTCGTTGTAGAATTGCAGCTGGCTATTGGCTTCGTTGAGCGACTCAGTTACTTTTTGCAAGGATTCAGCCAACTCCCGATTTCGCTTCACGATGCGATACACCACTGTCGCAATGATGCTACCAATCACAAAGCCACCCAGCACCGCAAAGGCAATATCGGCTTCTTTTGAGAGGTCTAATGAGGTGAGCGTCAGCACAACAATTGCTGCCCCTGACACACACGAGAGAAATGCAAACAGCGCCAGTTGGACTTCATTTCTTTTGAGGCGATGCAGCGTCTGCTTAATCATTTGCCTTGCTAAGGCTTTGAGTTAGGGCAGCGATGATGGTCTCAGGCTTAATTCCCTCTGCCTCTGCACTGAAGTTGGTAAGCAGGCGATGTCTCAGCACAGGCAGGGCGACTGCCTTAACATCGGCAATATCGGGTGTGTAGCGTCCCATTAGAAGGCAGCGGGCTTTTGCACCCAAAATCAGATACTGCGATGCACGCGGTCCAGCGCCCCAGCTCACATACTGCCGCACGATTTTTTCATCGGTGCTGGCTGGGCGTGTTTTGCTGACCAAACGCACTGCATATTCAATCACATTATCCGACACGGGCACTTCACGCACCAGTTTCTGGAGCATCAAAATCTTCTCGGCATTCATTACTTTTTGCAGCTCTGGCTTATCTGAAGAAGTCGTCGCTTTCACAATCGCTTTCTCTTCTTCAAATGATGGATAGTCAATCCAAAGGTTAAACATAAAGCGATCGAGCTGCGCTTCGGGTAAAGGGTACGTTCCCTCTTGCTCAACTGGATTTTGAGTTGCGAGTACAAAGAACGGCTCTGGCAGTGCATACCGCTTTCCTGCCGACGTGACCTGATGCTCCTGCATTGCTTCCAGCAAAGCCGCTTGAGTTTTTGGTGGCGTGCGGTTGATTTCATCAGCCAGCACGACGCTTGCAAAAATCGGCCCACGAATAAACTTGAAAAATCGTTTGCCTGTCTCGTGATCTTCCTCCAGAATTTCTGTGCCTGTAATGTCCGATGGCATCAGGTCGGGCGTGAACTGGATGCGGCTAAAGCTCAAATCCAACACACGCGCAAATGTGGAGACCAGCAGCGTTTTTGCCAGTCCAGGTACACCTACCATCAAGCAATGCCCACGCGCTAAAATTGTCATCATCAACTGCTCAATGATGTCATCTTGCCCTACAATCACCTTATGGATTTCAGCTTTCAGGGTTTGATACGACGCGGCTAAATCTTCTGCCAGCGCAATCAGTGACGACATTGATTTAAGAGTTTGAAAACTTTAGTAGGTGAGTTGAAAATTCTATCCACGCAGTTGCCTCTGATGCTCCTTAGCAAGGCACAAGTGCTTTGCAAACTGCACACTGTTAGCTGCTGACACGCAATGCTTCGCTAAAAGTCTGCTCCTCGTTATTTGGGTCTATCTGCACGACCTCTCCTAAATCTGCTACTTCCTTTTGCATCGCCTTGACCTCCCCCACTATCACAAACACAAAACGCTCTGGCTGAATATACATCTTTGCGGTCTTGTGCACGTCGTCTAAGGTTAGTGCTTGAATGTTTGCTTGAAATGTCTTGTAGTATTGTCGGTCTAATCCGTAAAGCTCCACAGTGGCAAGGCGGCTTAAAATGGTCTCAGGTGATTCATTTTGAATGACAAAGTTGCCTGATAGGTAATTCTTTACCGCTTGCAGCTCTTCTTCACGCACTCCTTGCTCCAGCAAAGTGTGCACTTGGCTTAGGATTTCAGTAGTAGCCAGCCGCGTTACGTCCTTGCGAACCTGTGTGCTGATATTAAAGTCGCCTGCCTCTCGCTTGGCGTCGAAGGTGCTGCGAATGCTGTAGGCATACCCTTGCTTTTCTCGCACGCTAAGGTTCAAGCGTGAGCCAAAGTATCCGCCCAGTATCGTGTTCAGCACATAGCATTTGAGGTAGTCAGGGTGTGCTCGCTCAATGGAGAGATGCCCTATCATCAAGACGGATTGCACTGCTCCATCTTTTTGCACAAGGATTACTTTCGGCGCATTTCTTAGGTTCGGCTGCGCTCGTTTTGTCGTCGCAAGTGGTTTTGCTTGCCAAGTGCCGAATGCTTCTGTGAGCTGCGCTACGAAGTCTTCGCTCTTCAAGTTACCTGTAGCAATGAGCACGCTGTTATTTGGCACGGCAAAAGTGCTGTAAAACTCACGGACATCTGCTTCTGTCAGCGCTGTTAAGCTCTGCACTGTGCCAAGCACTGGGTAACTATATGGGTGAGGGAAATACACTTGCTGCGCAAATGCATCGCTTGCCAGACGCCCTGCATCAGACTTGGAGAAACGCAATCGATTTAGGCTTTGCTGCCGTACAAACTCAAGCTCTTTTTCAGCAAACGCTGGGTGCAGCACCACATCGCTCATCAGTGCTAACCCCTGCTTCAAATACTTTGGCATCACTGACAGCGACACCAGAGAGTGGTCTAATCCTGCCCAAGCCCCCAACTCTGCACCAATGAAGTCGACTTCTTCGGCAATCTCATCCGCAGTGCGAGAGGTCGTGCCTTGCAGAAGCATTGCAAAAGCCACCATTGCTGCTTTATGCCGCGCCCCTTCATCAATGCTGCCAGCTTTGACATAGAGCCGAATTGACACAAGCGGTGCGGCAGGCTGTTCATAGACCATCACTTTTAATCCATTTGGTAGCACCGTCTCGAACCAGTCAGGGAATGTGGCACAAATCGGCTGAGCCGATATAGGTGGTTTAGACCTATCCAGAGGCTCTGGGTAGTATTCTTCTGAGACCTTCATCTTTGGCTCCATTATGCTTTTCAGTGTCCTGCTTTTCAACGCCTACCGCTGGTGAGAAATTTCTGGCTGTTTTGCAAACAAAAAAGCCGCTTCTGACAAGCGGCTGCGGATAGTATGGTGTGCGCGGGAGGAGATTTGAACTCCTACGCCTCGCGGCGCTACCACCTCAAAGTAGTGCGTCTACCAGTTCCGCCACCCGCGCATGGAAAATTTGGCTGCCACTGGCAGCCGCAATTCTTTGGGGAAGTCTGTGAGCATAGATGGACTCGAACCATCGACCCTCTCATTAAAAGTGAGATGCTCTACCAACTGAGCTATATGCTCAACCATTTTCGTCTCTTTCGAGACGGTTTCTAAGATAAAAAAGTTTCAACAATGTTGCAATGCGCTGCGCCCCCTACTTGTTTGCGTATCTCAGGCGCTTCTTGTGTCGATTCTTACGACGGCGTTTTTTGCGCTTATGCGTCGCCATCTTGTGGCGCTTGCGCTTTCTTCCACAAGGCATTTCTTTTCCCTAACTTTGAGTTCAAAATAGAGCTGCAAAGATAGAACTTAGAGACTGAATTTCAAAACCGAACGAAGAGATACAACCCTGCACTCGCTGGTCTTACTCGCCCTAAATGTCGTACCTAGTCTGTGTTTCGCTTCAAGGCGTGCGATTTCTTCGCACATAAACGTTTAGCGTTTGCTTTTGCTTTTTTGCGTAAGAGACATCAACAACTAAACCTATCGCTATAATGAAGACCACCGTACCGAAATTCACCAATCGGCTTGCTAACGAGAAAAGCCCATATCTTCTTCAACACAAACACAATCCCGTAGACTGGTATGCGTGGGGTGAAGAAGCTTTTGAGAAAGCTCGCCGTGAAGACAAACCCATTTTTCTCTCTATTGGCTACTCTACCTGCCACTGGTGCCATGTAATGGAGCGAGAGTCGTTTGAAAATGAAGAAATTGCCGAAGTGCTTAACAAGTATTTTGTCTCCATCAAGGTTGATAGAGAAGAACGTCCTGACCTTGACCGCGTGTATATGAGTTATGTGCAGGCTATTACAGGTAACGGTGGTTGGCCAATGTCGGTGTGGCTCACACCAGACCTCAAGCCTTTCTTTGGCGGCACTTACTTCCCTCCAACAGATCGATGGGGGCGGCCGGGCTTTAAGACCTTGCTACTTAAAATCGCTGAGAGCTGGGAAAAAGACCGTGAGAATATCCTTACGGTTTCAGAGCGTGCAACCCGTCAACTGACTGATTATGCACGTCAAATTGCTCAAGCGGAAAGAATCGACCTCACAGAGCAAGTGCTGCACCAAGCGGCTGCCAGTTTCGCCCATAGTTTTGATAGTGAGTGGGGTGGGTTTAGCAGCGCGCCGAAATTTCCGCGCCCCGTCTGCTTCAACTTCCTTTTCACTTACTACCACCGCACAGGCAATACACACGCCTTAGAAATGGCACTTTTTACTCTGCGCAAAATGGCAGAAGGCGGCATCCATGACCACATTAGCGTGATGGGCAAAGGCGGCGGCGGCTTTTCACGATACTCAACTGACCGATACTGGCATGTGCCGCACTTCGAGAAAATGCTCTACGACAATGCTCAACTGGCTATCTCTTACCTTGAAGCCTACCAACTCACTCGCAATCCGTTTTACGCAGACATTGCGCGCGACATCTTCAACTACGTGCAGTGCGATATGACCGACCCGCAGGGCGGTTTTTACTCTGCTGAAGATGCCGATAGCCTTCCTACCCCTGATGCCGACCACAAAGCAGAAGGCGCTTTTTATGTCTGGGAACAGGCTGAAGTTGACAGAATTCTGGGAACAGAGATTAGCGAGATTTTCTCATACCTCTACGGCATTAAGCCTAATGGGAATGTCATGCACGACCCTCACAATGAGTTTGAGAACAAAAATGTCCTTATCCAACGCTTTTCATCTGAAGAAACAGCTCAGCGATTTGGAAAAACCGTTGAACAGCTGCATGCCATCATCCGTGATGCAAAAACTAAGCTCTTCGAGGCTCGTCGCCAGCGCCCACGCCCTCATCTGGATGACAAAATTTTAACCTCGTGGAATGGGCTAATGATTTCTGCTTTTGCTAAAGGCTATATGGTTTTAGATGAACCAGCTTACTTACACGCTGCCAAGCGTGCAGCCGATTTCATTCTTCACACGCTCTACAAGCCTGACACCAATGAGCTTTTGCGACGATATCGTGATGGCGAAGCAGGCATCTCTGGAAAGCTGGACGATTATGCCTTTTTTGTGCAAGGGCTGCTTGACCTTTATGAAGCCTCGCTTGAGTCAAGGTATTTCACCACAGCCATTCGCCTTACTGAAACCATGTTGCAGCGCTTTGAAGATAAGGCGCTTGGCGGCTTTTTTAGCTCCGAAGAAGATGATAAGAGCATCATTATCCGAATGAAAGACGATCACGACGGTGCAGAGCCTTCGCCCAACTCTATCGCTGTGCTTAACCTTCTGCGCCTTGCTCAGATGACCGACCGAGAAGACTTCCGCACGGCTGCAGAGCGCACCTTACGCTTTTTCAGCCACCTGATTGACAAAGCCCCCAGCTATGTGCCGCAGATGCTTGTGGCACTTGATTTTTATCTGCAAAAGCCGAAGCAAATTGTCCTATCAGGCGACTTGGCAACACCTGAGATGATGGCACTGCGCCGCGCCATTTACGAGAGATATTTGCCGAACAAAGTCATCCTCTACGCTGAATCAGAGGTTGCTCAGCAAGCAGATTTCCTCAACGCTATACTTCAGCACCAACCTGCTGCGCCTACTGCTTTTGTTTGCATTGATTATGCGTGCCAATTACCCACCAGCGATGCAAGCATATTAGCGAACTTGCTTGCTCCTTCATCGAGTCATCGTCCAAATACGTCTCGTTTGTCGTAAATTGCAAGGCAAAGCATCTCTTAGCGGGTTATAAGGAAAACAAACAACTGCACCCCTGTGAAATACGCTCTCGTGCTTGCTGTGTTTTTTAGCATTCCTTTTGCAGCGGTGTCGCAGCGCCGCGTGACTGGCACGCTTATTGAGCATCGGAATTTTGCATCAAAGTTTGTGATGCCGCGTCAAGTTGATGTGTGGCTACCACCTCGTTATCACTCTGCACCCGCTCAGCGCTATGCCGTGCTATATGCTCACGATGGGCAAAATCTCTTTGACCCCTACACTGCTTTTATCAAGGTGGATTGGGGTCTTGATGAGACTTTGACGCAGCTTATTGCGGAGGACAAAGTGCAGGAAGTCATTGTGGTCGGAATTTGGAACACACCAAAGCGTCGTCAAGAATATATGCCTGAAAAAGCTGCCGCGACATTTCTGGGCGAGCCTGTGCAGTCTGACAACTACTTGCGTTTTCTGGTAGAGGAGCTTAAACCTTTCATTGACTCAACCTACCGCACGCGTCCTGAGCAGTCGCATACTTTCATTATGGGTTCCAGTATGGGCGGGCTTATTTCACTCTACGCAATATGCGAGTATCCGCACATTTTTGGTGGTGCTGCTTGCCTTTCGACGCATTTTCCTGCTGCAGACGGCGCAGTGATTGAGTATATGAAATCCCATTTGCCTGACCCTGCCACGCATAAAATTTATTTCGACTACGGCACGGAAACGCTTGATGCACAGTATGAACCCTATCAACAGCGCGCTGATGCTGTGATGCGCCAGCGTGGTTTCATAGAGGGTAAAAACTGGATTACGCGTAAGTTCCCTGGCGATGAACATTCTGAGCGTGCTTGGCGGAAGCGCGTGCATATCCCCTTGCTTTTCTTGCTTGGCAAGTAGTCTACTTATTGCCGTCTGAATGCGATGCCCAACTTCGCTCTGTGCGTGTGCTTCGTTACGCCCTATTGCGATTGCAAAAATTTGAAATTGTTTATTAGAGTGCAAGTGCTTTTTTCTTTTTTGGCTCTCGATCAAGGTAGGTAAAAACAGCTGGAATCGTAACTAAGGTGAAAGCGGTCGAAGCAAGTAACCCGCCGACAAGCGGCGTTGAAAGTGAAGCACCGAGTTCTGACCCGCTGCCTACATTAAAGAGCAGTGGAATAACGCCAACAACTGTTGTAACTGTTGTCATCACAATAGAGCGCAAACGTTTGGAGACACCTAGAAAGATAGCATCACTTTGTGCATATCCATTGCGACGCAGTTCTACAATGAAATCGGTTGCGATGACCGCATCGTTGTCGACAGCACCTACCATAATCACTAGACCAATTAGTGAGAGCGCATTATAGCTTTCACCAACAAGTAGCATCAAAAGAATTGCCCCTACCGCTGCTAACGGACTGGTTAGCATAATTACCAGCGGGTAGAGCAGCGACTCAAATTCAGCCGCTAGAATCATATACACCAAAAGCAACGATAGGAGCAAAATAATCAGCAAACTTTTGAACGAAGATTTAACTTCTTCATTTTCACCGCCGATTTCTACGCGAATCCCTGCTGGCAGAATTCCTGCTCCTTTTAGGCGACGGTCAATCGTCTCAGCAACAGATGTAGCTGAGTAGCCTTCACTGGCATTTGCTTTTAGAACAATTTGATTTTTGCCATTTTCACGGAATCGCTCTGCGTAAAACAGATGCGACTCAACTTGCACCAGCATACGTAGTTCAATATCTCCAGAGGGTGTTTTGACTCTTTTAGTCAGTAGCTCTTCTAATGCTTTAGCTTGCTCATTTTGTACATAAAGTGTAAGGGAAATTTTTTCCGCTGCATCTTGTATGGTTGTCGCTGAGAATCCTTTTGTCGCCGATTCAATAAACCGCTCGACTGTAGATGGTTCAATACCATAGCGCGATAGTTCATCTCGGCGCAAAGACAAATAAATTTCTCGCTCTGTTTTTTCTAATCCAGTCCTCACATCTTTTACCCCTTCTATAGTTGAGACCAGTGCTTGAATGCTTGGAACGATCTGATATAGCTCTGAAATATTGTTTCCAATAAGTTTGATTTTGAAGTCATCTTTTTCGGGACGAAAAATTCTTTCAAGCGTCGTTTGCTTGCGTTGAATGGAGAATTGAAAGCCAGATTGTTTGGACATCGCTTCTAATAGAGTGCGTAAGCGGGAAATTGCTAGCGACTCATTTGCATTTTCAGAAAGTGAAACATCAAGCACAGCAGCTTGCATGTTATTTGATTCATCGAGCGAGAAAATTTCCTGATTTTCGGAGACCTGCCCAACTTGTGAGAGTACGGCATGCACATCTGGTTCGCTGAGGAATTTGTCCGTTAAAGCTATGGCTACTTTTTTCATCGTATGCACATCGTAGCCGCTTGGAAACGATAGCAAAATTCGCAATTCCTTTTGTGCTAGCTTTGGCACAATTTCAGCTGGAATAAGCGTCCCCAGAAAAGTTGTTCCAATTAGAATTAAAAATGAAAGAACGACAACGAAGTGACGATTTAGCAAAACCCATTTTAAGAATTTTTCATAGCGTATCACCCAGCGCATTTGAATTTCCAAGCGTTTGTTCAAAATTGATGTAGAATAGCGCATCAGCAGTGGATACCGCTGCGAAAGTGAGATCCTATCAAGACCTATGCGCAGCAAGGCTGGCACCAGTGTTATAGCAATAATGAGTGAAGAAAGAAGTGAAAAGGTCATCGCTAAACCCATGTCTCTAAAAATTTCGCGTGCGATACCATCTGTAAAAATGACAGGTAGGAAAATTGCCACATTTGTAAAAGTAGAGGCAGCCGCTGCAACATTAATTTCCTTTACGCCTTCCACAATTGCTTTTGTCCACTCCATTCCTTCATCACGGAGGCGTGAGACATTTTCTACAACAATAATTGCGTTATCGCCTAACATACCAATGCCTACGGCAATTCCAGTTAGCGAAATAATGTTGAGCGTCACGCCAAATGCATAAAGGAAAATAAAAGTTAGCACAATTGCAACTGGCGTAGTGATAGCAATGACGAGTGAGTAGCGCAGTTCATTTAAGAAGAAAAATAGCACAAGGAATGCAAGCAGTGCGCCGATATAGATAGCGTTGATAATGTCGTCAATAGAACGCTGGATAAAGACTGATTGGTCTGCAACGACTTCAATTGCATAAGTCGGCAATTCTTGGCGCAGCTCCTCGAGCACGCGGATTACTCTTTTTGCTGTCTCCACTGTATTTGCCGCAGATTCTTTTCGAATAGCAATTTGGATAGTCTCCACACCGTTGAAGAGCGTTATACCTCTCGGTTCAGCGAAATCATCACTCACCGTAGCAATATCTTTCAGCAAAATCGGACGCCCGTCTTTGGTTCGATGCACGATTGCACTGGCGATATCACTTGGAGATCTTAGTTCCCCTGAAAGGCGTAAGGGTAGGCGAAAATTTCCCTGACGAATACTGCCGCCTGAGAGAATAATATTCTGACTAGCCAGATTTCTTGCGATGTCAGAAATGTTTAACCCGAGGGAGTTTATCGCTTCAGCATTCAGGACAATGCGAATTTCACGGGTTGGCATACCTAGCACGCTGGCTTGTGCCACCCCTTCCAGTTGTTCTAGGCGTCGCTTAATCAATGCTTGTGCGACTTCGGCGACTTGGCTTAGTTCTCGCTGCGTTGGCTCCTTTAGACTGTCGCGCTTTGGAGAAATAACCAACATCATAATTGGCTCGCTAGCAGGGTCAATGCGTAGTATTGTCGGTCGTTCCGCTTCCTTTGGCAGCTGGGCTTTGAGGCGATCTAGCTTCTCTCGGGCATCAATAAAAGCGTAATTCATATCCGTGCCCCAATAAAAGTCTACCTGCACAAACGATACCCCCTCACGCGACAGCGAGCGAATGTTTTTGACCCCTGTCAAGGTATTCATTGTTTCCTCAATTGGAATCGTGATAAGTCGCATCATTTCGTCAGGTGAAGCATTTTTGTAAGCAGTCCTGATGGTGAGGCGTGGCGTAGAAATGTCGGGTAGGAAGTTCACACTTAATTTTTGAAAGCAAATTACACCGACAATTAACGCTGCAGTGAAAAACATCATCGTCGCAATTGGACGCCTCACGCAAAGTTCTGCAATATGCATCGCATCAACAGTTTGGTTAGCAAAGGTTCAAAGAAAGCAATGCTTAGGGGATTTTTACAATAGGCATATCGTGTGAAAGCGTAAAGTTATTTTCCACGATAATTTCGTCGCCTTCTTCTAACCCTTCAAGAATTTCAACTTCGTTTTCATTTTCAGCACCTGTTTCCACATAGTGCCACTTAGCTAACTCCCTCCCATCAGGCTCCTTTTGCGCAACAAAAACTACTTTTCGTCCATCTCGCTCCACAATTGCACGCTTGGGCACTACCAGACAATTTTGAAAAAATGCCACTTCAATCCAGACCGTTGTATACATCCCAGGCTTAATCCTATATCGTGGATTAGGCAGTTCAATCATGGCTTTTGCCGTTTTTGTTTCCGTAGAGACAACTGGACTTACGGCTGTAACTCTGCCTATGAGTGTATCTTTTGGGAAAGCGTTGAAGACAACTCTGGCACGATTTTGGACTTTTATGAGCGGCACTTCTTTTTCCAAGATTCCCACTTCTACCCGAATGCGGGAGAGGTCGACAAATTCCATACAAACTTGCCCTGCTGTTACGAACTGTCCTTCTGCAACTTTAATGCCTGAGACAAATCCATCAAATGGTGCACGAATGATTGTATTTTGTAGATTTAACTCTGCACGCTGAAGCTGATTTTTGGCGTGTGCGAACCCTGTCCGCGTGCGTAGCACCTCGTCTAACTTTTCCCCTGCTAAAATTTCTGCAAACTCAACTTCTTCTTTCAAGCGCTCTACTTCTTTTGCGTCGCCCTTGCCCGCTTTAAGCGCGCGCTCCGCTTCTTCTAACTCTTTGCGCAAGCGTTGCAACCGTTCTATATTTTGCGCGGAGGGCGAAAGTTTGGCATAATCCAAACGCTGCGTAACATATTCGCTTTGCGTTTTAAGATATTCTTCTTTGGCTTCTTGCAACGCAATGCGAAATTCCTTGTCATTAAATTGGAGAAGCGTCTCGCCAGCGCGACAAAATTCGCCTTCTTTTGCGGAGAGACGCACTAATTCCGCAGAAATTCGCGCAGATATCTGCACGCGCCGATTGGCTTCCGCGATGCCTGTCGTAGAGATAGACTGCACAAGCGTTTTTCGCTTAGCCACAATCGTTTTCACGCGAATTGGCTCAACGCGAACCTCAGGCAAATTTTGCTCGGAAGATTGCTCGGGAAGATTGGTCTTAGAGGTCGCTCTGAAAACCACAAGGCTGATTAAAAAAAGAATCGCTGCCGCAACGCTAAATCGTATCGCCCATGCTTTCATATTTGGATTGGGATTGGGTTGAGGCAAGGTAGATAACCAAGCAGCAGAAAAGCAATAGAATATTTTTGGCGACGCTCCAAACGCCAGCGGGCTCAATCCAGAGACGGCCGAAACATCCGCAAGTCAATGAAGTTGCGTCAGACAGAGCGAACTGGAGCGCAAGCAGCGATGTGAAAAAGGCGAGGAGGCTCGCCGCGCAGAGCGCGGCGGCGCGAAGATAAAAGTTCAAAATCATCATCGTGCCAAAGAGAAGTTCAACAAAAATGACGACAAGCGACAAGAGCAGCAGAACATACTTGCAGGAATGAAAAAAAGTTTCAGCTTTAACATCTGATACGATGCAAAAAACAGGCATTGTTGGACAAGACGCTGCGCGCTCCTATAACCTTCCTATATGCCTTTGCCAATCCATAGTCTATGGGTTATAGCACATTGAACAGCCATGTTTGCTTTCACAACTGAATGCTGAGAGATAAACAGAGCGCAGAGGAAAGGTTTTCGCACATACAATGCCGTGATGCTAACTGGCCACGCTACTCATCTCGTAAGGTTAGAAAGTTGATATAGCGATTGATTATTTCAGTAGTCTTCTCCCTGTCGTTCATATCGCCAGTGTACTCGAACACAACGTAGCCCTGTCTTAGAAGAAACACAGCTGGAGACCAACTTAGGTTCAATTTTTGATACATCTCGCCAGCGTCATCAAATACAAGATGTCCATTATATCCCATTGCGCTGAGTTCCTGTCTCAGCTTTGGTTTGCTTTTAACCTTCCCAGCCACAATGACACGCTCTACTGGAAGAGATGAAGACAGTATTGCATTCTGCCAATCCGTTGCCTCCAAACCCAAACACTCTCTACATCCCTCTGAGACCCTATCACTGAACACAATAAGAACTAGGTTCTTCGAAGCATTGATGTCAATCTCTCTACCGCTGTCATCTCTCAAATGCTGAATCCCGAAATCGCTGAAACGACTCATCCAGAACAAAGAAGATTGAACGCCAACGCTTTGAATAGTTTGGATAGCATGGTCACTTTCTTGGCGCGTAAATTTTTGCATGTCAGCAAACGAAAGAGAAGAAGCAAACTCAGAAACAAAAAGAAGAATGTGAAAAACAGCAGTACGCCTCTTGACAGATCTCTATTCATATCAACTATGGAGATACGCTAAAGATAGCTTTGTAAAATACAATAACCTGATTGTCTGGCTCATCTTTCTCTTGTACCACCAGCAAGTTGTTACGGGCAGTCAGCAGCATTCCTTTCGTCTCTACTTCTCCAATCAATGAGCCATCTGTCCTGAAAAACTCACAATAATTCTTGCCAGATACAAAACTGCCAGACTTGACCGACCGCTCGTTGTGAATTGCAAAACTTCTAACAAACACAGAGTCATTAAGAAAGTAAATGCCTGTGTTGTAAAAAATTCTTAAGTTAATCTTTTTCCAAAACTCTTCAGTCGGCTCTGCTTTCGCTAATTCTGGAATAATGTAGCGCTGACGCCTGTCTACAAATTCCCACAGAACAAAATCTTCTCGCTTAACGCTACCAAATAAAATCGCAGGCGATTGTGAGAAAGTGATAACATATTCGCTGCGATTGTTCATATCCAAATAAGCCGTCCCGTCTAATGCAGGGTACTGCTGGTATTCCTCAGGGTAACAGCCAATTTTTTTGATGAAGCGACCCAGAGAATCAATCACAGCTGCTGGATACCTGCGCATCGAACTGTTAGAAGCATACTCTCTTTCACCATCCCAGAAACCTGTTGTTAGAAATTGGTTGTCATCAATAAACTTCGTATCACCCAACACAGGTCGGAAGCCTTCTACGAAAATGCTTCTTAGCAAGCGCGTGCCAGAAGCATCAAAGACTTTGAAAGCGTAGAACCCTACATCGCCAACTACTATTTGCGTTTTGCTTATCCCAAGACTTCTTGGCTTTCTAAGGTTGAGTGGACCGTTGCCTTTGCTGAAAAGACGCTGTTTCAAGTTGCCATCAAAGTCAAAAACTTTGACATCAGAAGCAGAGATGTCGAGCAAGTAAATACAAGAATCCTCGCTGAGGATAGCTCTCGCTATGTAGCCAACAGGGTGGGGCGATTCAGGCAGGCAAATCCTCTTCAGCTCATACAATTGATGAAATAAAATTTTCTTAGGTTGATCTGCTATCTGCGCTTTCCGATTCTCTGGCTCTTTTTTACAACCAGTCGCCAGAAGAGCGCCTAAAAGTAAGAATGTATGAATGCTTCTTGTATGCCGCTTCATGTGAATATTTTTTTGGGCGTAGGACTCATGTAGAGTCCTACGCTGTATTAGATCTGTATCTGCTCAATTGAAATGTGGGTGTTTGTTATGTATGCCGCAAGAGATATAACCACGACTGCCGCAGTGATCATTCGGGTTGCCTTTGAGCAGTATTTTGCCCGCTGTGCTTTAGCTACAGTTGGCATTGCGAAAGGCGCTACCAGAGCCGCAGAAAAAAGAGCTATTGCGGCAGCAAGCATTGGAATCTGGATATTCTTTTTCATCGTTTGATTGAAGGTTTGAGTTTAAGAAGACTTCTTCCTGTCTCGTGGCAGGAATTGCGGCAAGTCTAAGTTCGCTTCTTCTTTTTTGCAAGAAAATTCGTTTTCGGTTTTCTGATTCGGTTTTCCGATTCGGTCGGGTTTTCCTGACCCCGTCACCGCCGCTGGCATCACTTTCCATTTGCCGCAGCGCTTTCCCCTATCTCGCTATCCAATGTCCATACCCCAACCGCCGATAGCGCTGCAAAAAATAGGTTCAACGCAATATGCCCTGAATACGATAGCTTACCTATCACCCCACCACACCCACACGGCAACACAGGAAATTGAAAGTAAATAAAAACCAAGTAAGTCGTAAAGGCGAGCATCGTAAAAAGTGAAGCCACATACCCGAGCAAAATTGTGCGTTGTCCTATGAGCATCGCGCAGAGCAACGCTTCCCAGATGGGAACGACATAGGCTAGCACGCTTGCAAGGGTTGCATCAAACAGTGGCGATTGTAGCAGGGCGTAGCGAAATTGTGGTAGGTTAATCAGCTTGCTAAAGGCAGCGTAAGCATATAAGATGAGCAGAGCAGTTTGCGTAGAAATTTGTATGCCCCTTGCAACTCTACTCTGTGTAAGTGAAGACCACAATCTTCTCCCC